>NZ_JBIWMX010000033.1:0-110225 GCF_044766925.1 Nocardia sp. NPDC101769
CCCACCGCAGCAGTATCGGTCACATCGATCGTTGTCGTGTCAGACATCAAGTGCCACTCCTTGATTCGGAGTTACACCGTTGTTTTTACAGTCCCCCGGCGTAGGGCGACGACCAGTTATTTCCTCGTGAGGCGCTGGGCAAGCCATGACTCTGCGTTGCGGAGAGCGGCGGTGGCCATGCCGGTCGGGCGGGAGGTGAAGGCGTGAGTGGACTCGGGGTAGACGCGGATGTCCACATCGTTTCCCGCTGCGGAGAGACGGGCCGCCATAACCAGGTTGTCTTCGAGGAGAAGATCGAGAGAGCCGACCATCAGTAGGGTGGGTGGCAGGCCGGTGAGATTGCCGTAGAGCGGCGATATGTCCGGGTTGGTTCGGTCGGAGATGTGGCCGGCGTAGGCCTGGATGAAGTACTCGTCGGCGTAGAGCTTGCCGCCGGGAGATTGCCCGCTGAGGTCGTAGGCGCCGAACTGCAGGACGGCACCGGCGAACCGATCGGCCAGGCGTCGGTCACGCAGTCGCAGCAGGGTGGTCATGACCAGAGTGGATCCCGCGGATGCGCCACCGATCGCCAGATCCGTTGTCCCGAACAATGATTCCGCCTGGTCCAGGAGCCAGAGCGCGGCGGTTTCGCAGTCGTCGGGGGCGGCGGGCCAGGGATGCTCCGGCGCCAGGCGGTAGTCAACGCTCACCACTGCTACGCCGAGGGCGTCGGCGAGGCGAGCATTACGTTCATCCCCGCCTGCCGCCGAGCCGAGATAGAAGCCACCGGCGTGGATGTCGAGATAGGCGGCTCGGATCTCGGTTTCCCGAGGGACCGTGATCCGCACCGGGACTCGACGGGCGCCCGTTTCGGCGATGTGCTCGGTAGCCCTGGTGCTCACTTGCGGCAGGGACATGGCCTGTCCGTCCCGCACCTGCCGGAGCTCCTCGAAAGTGGCCGGGCCCGCGACAGGTTTCGAGGCTGCGTTGAGCTGTCGGCTTTCCGCGATGTGAATGCCGAGTTCCTCATCGATCAGCCGCGTGAGTCCGATCTCCACGTTCCTCCTGTTCACAGCCGTGTACCGCGTGAATGTCAGCGGCACATCGCCGCACCCGAACACCCTCGCATCGATCATGAAGATGCAATCAGGCCCTGCACCGGACATCAAACAACCGATCCACCTGCCGCCCACAACATTTGGTTGTGCGCCGCACCGAATGCGGCCCTACTGCGGTTGCTGGAAGCCGCCGATCTTCTCTTCGAGCAGTTCGGCCAGCCGCAGCGGGGTGCGGTCCTCGTACATCGGGCCGATGAGCTGAACGCCCACCGGCAGCCCCTCGGCTGAGAGTCCCGTCGGGATGGCGGTGGCGGGCAGGCCGGGCATGGTTGCCACCCCGGCCCAGACAAGCTGGTCGCCGAACGGGTGTGCGACGCCGTCGATGTCGATGTGCCGTTCGCGCAGGTCGGCGTCGTGGTCGTGCGGGAACGCGGGAGTCGGCGTGATCGGACACACGACGACATCGAACTCGCCGAAGAGCTGCCGCCAGCTCTGGCGGTGGAATTCGCGGCGGGTGTTCGCCTCGATCCATTCGCGGTGGCTGAAGACGGCGCCGCGCACCCAGGCCACCTCGGAACCCTGTGCGTCCGCGGGCAGTCCGGCGGCGACCGTCCGCACCTGCTCGTATTGCTCTGCCTGCATGCGTGCCGCGAGGTTCGAAACCAGCAGCTGTGTATAGAGGGTCGCGGCTTCGGTGAGATCGGGCAGCAGCGGACTGTGCCGTTCGACGCGAGCGCCCTCGGCGATGAGCGCGTCGGCGACCCGGTTCAGCCCGGCCCGCACGGCCGAGCCGGTCGGGATCACCGGGTGCTCGTCGATGATCAGGATGCGGAAGTCCGACAGCTTCTCGTGGCGGGCGGCCGGCAGAGCCAATTCGTATGCGACACCGAGGGTCAGCGGGTCCGGTCCGGCCATGACGTCGAGCAGCAGCGAGAGGTCCCGTGCAGTGCGCGCCATCGGACCGACCACGGCGAGATCGATCTCGGCCGGCAGTGCCGGTGCGGGCGGCGGCACCATACCGCGCGTCGCCGCCAACCCGAGGGTCGGCTTGTGCGCGTACACGCCGCAGAAATGCGCGGGATTACGCAGCGAACCACCGATATCGGACCCGATGGACAGCGCGCCGAACCCGGCAGCCAGGGCCGCCGCCGATCCACCGGAAGAACCACCCGGCGAACGCCCGAGATCCCACGGATTGTTGGTGGTGCCGTAGATCTCGTTGAAGCTCTGCAGATCCTGCAACATGAACGGCACATTGGTCTTACCGAGCATCACCGCACCGGCAGCCTCGAGCCGCGACACCTGGACCGCGTCCTCGGCCGGCACATAATCCCGGAAAGCGGGCATACCCCACGTCGTGGGCAGCCCAGCCATGTTGTAGGACTCTTTGACCGTCACCGGAATCCCGAGCAGCGGCCGATCCTCCCCTCGCGCCCGCGCCTCGTCGGCCCGGCGCGCAGCGGCTCGTGCCCGATCGAAGTCCGGCACACAGATCGCATTGATCGCCTTGTCGTCCCGCTCGATCCGCGCGATAGCCTCCTCGGTCAATTCGACCGAGGTAACCTCACCGCCCCGCATTGCCGCTGAAAGCTCTTCCGCCGCACGAAAACTCCACTCCATATGCCCGACCCTACCGACGCATGGCGGGCGGCCGACCCCATAAACGTCACCAACGATCCGTCGAATCTCCGCCTCGATCGGCACCCGCCGGCCATCAAACGCGCCCAACCGCAGGTCACAGCGTCTACGGTGGGTCGTTCTCCCTGGTCGAGGGCACGGAATACCGCGTCACACAACCGGATAGGTGTCTCATCCCTGGACGTGATTCCGCGTGATCACCCAGAACCAGCCGGATCAGACAGCGCAATAAGCGGCAAGGTCGTCCCAACGTGCCACTGCCGACTCTGCCAGAATGCAGGTTATGAGCGCGGGGTACGCAGGACTCATCGTCTGGGATGTCGACGGCACTCTGATTCCAGCCGACCTGCGATGGCTCCGGAGAGCTGTCGCGCGCACCTACGCCATCGCGGAGGACACTGTCGTTTTCCCGACGGCACGCGTACACGGCTACACCGATGAGTCCATCGTGGTGGACACCGCTCTCGCATCAGGTATTTCGCCGGAGATCGCGGAAAATGGGGTCCGAGGCTTCCATCAGGAACTGGCCCACGTGATGGCGGAGGGCGAGGAAGAGCTGGCTCGGGATCAACCCGCGTATCCGGGCGCGGCCGCAACGATCGAGGCCCTGAACGCGCGCGGGTTCGTCCAGACTGTGCTGACCGGCAACCTGCGGTCCGCGGCCGAAGTCAAGCTCCGAGTCACGGGGCTGAACCTGCATCTCGACTTGGACATCGGAGCATTCGGGTCCGACGCGAGGGACCGATTCGATCTACCTGACGTGATCGCCAAGCGATTTCCGACCAAGTACGGCAATGAGTTCAACCCCGCACGAACCGTTGTCATCGGTGATGCCCCCAACGACATCGCCTGCGCGCGGCACGCGGGATTTCATGTCATAGTCGTGACCCATCGAGCAACCCGTGACGACCTCACTCAGCACGCGCCGGACGCGATCCTCGATGCGCTGCAACCAGCGTCGGTTGTTGCCACCGCGCAAGCGTTGGTCGCTGGAACCACCGGCCACCGGGGTCATTGAGCGGTCATCGCCGCGACACGCCGCTCGAGTTCGCGAACCTGCCGCTCCGCCCTCCAGGGCGTCAAGCGCTCGATAGCCCGCTGAGCACGCTCGATGCCGCGCTGATTGCCCATCGCCATCAGGCTCTCGTAAGTCTCGCCGATCAATCGGCACCCCTCTCCGAGTTCGCCATCGAGAACGTAGGCACTGGCGAGGTCGACTCGGGCAGCCAGCGCGACATTTCGGTCTTCCTGCCCGGTCGCCCGCAATGCGGCTTCGAGCGCGGCTATCGCCTTTCGTGGCTCGTTGAGAAACAGCCAACAAGTTCCCTCGTACACATGTAAGCGCGCCGCGTTCCAGTCGCTGAACAACCCGGTTCGGTCTACCTCGCCGATTTCGTCCACCGCGCGATGAGCCATCGCCAGGGCATTTCGGCATTCACGGGCCAGCTCCAGCACCGCATAGCCCTGTGCCTGCTCCGCCGAGATCCTCGCCCGAGCGGCCGGCGGCAAGATGTTGCCGAACGCGGCGGCCTCCCGCAACATTCGGAGACCGATCACGATGTCGCCATCCGGACCCAACAACGTGGCGGCGTCGGATCGCAGGTTGCTTTCGAAGATCCGCGCGATCCCGCCCACCGGCACTCGCCGAGATCGAGGAGCTGATGAAACGCGATCGCCCCGAGGAAGCGATCGTCGAATTCTTCACCGCAATCAGTGATTCGGCTCGTCCGCCCACCGCGCTCGAGCCGATCGCCCGGATACTCGCTCACCGCGCCACCGGTCTGGTCGCCGACCTCGAATGTTTGACGGCAATGGAGCCCGACCTGAGCCGCTGGTCGAACCTCGACATACAAACCCTGCTACTCGCCGGCGACAACACGGACTCCTACGGCAGGAAGAGCATCGACCTGCTGCGCGCAACGCTTCCGAACGCGGACCTGGTGATGCTGGCCGGACAGGGGCACCACCCCGATGATCCCGCCGCGGTGGCTGCGGCATTGTCCGAATTCTTCGGCTGACGTCATGCATGAGTTGCGGCAGGCTGGCACGACTGGCCGCGGCGAAAACCGTTGCGTTGCCGACCCCGGTCACAACTGACGAATGTTCGTAAGACACGGGCACGACACGGTGAAGAAGCCCGGACAGAGCGCTTGTTCTGTCCGGGCTTCGAGTTCCTGGTCGGGATTGGGGTCGGCGCCGAGGAGGGTGGCCCCGGGCGCATTCCGTCAGGCGGCGTCGAGGGCTGCGGTGATCTTGCGGGCCATGTCGGTGACGGTGGGGGTGGATCCGGTCTTGTGGGTGGCGGCTTCGATGGCGACGAGGACGGTGGTGCGGAAGTTGGCGGCCTCGGCCGGGGAGTGGTTGGCCAGCAGGGTCATTGCGGCGGTCAGGGCGGGGAAGACCTGGTCGGCGAGGGCGGCAACGGACTTGGACTCGAGGCGGACGCCGGTGGACTTTTCGGCGAGGACGTGGCCGACCAGGCCGGTGGCCGAGCCGAGTGCGATGCTGCCGGCGGTGGCGGCCTTGTGGGGCGAGCCGCCGGCGGCGTCGGCGGCCGAGATCAGGGAGACGGCGCCGTAAGCGGCAGTGCGGAGGGTCTGCTTGTCCTGGGCGGTCAGGGTGGCGGTCATGGTGGGCTCCTCGGTTCGAGTTGCGGTGTTGTTGACGTGAATTACTTTCGCCGGGGCCGCTGACGTCGAACTGATACCGGCCTGACACGCGCGCTGACACAGCGTCCGGCCGATTCGGTGCGTGGATGGCCGGGTCGCTCCGGCGCCTCGATAGTCCTGCCGATTCGGTGTCTGAAAATCGGCGGTGCGGAAAATACTGGTCAGTGGGTTGATTGCGGACCGATAGCCCGCCCAGCAGCGCGGATTGGCATACACTTGCGCTGCAAGGGCGTTCGGATCGTTATCTCGGTCCGAATGTGGGTGACGGACCCGGGGGTGAGGGTTTTGACACGGCCCATTCGGGTGCTGATGACAGGGTCGGAGTGGTTCACGGCCGCTCATGGGGGTCTCAACCGATACTTCACGGATCTATACGATGCACTGACGCGCGACACTCGAATGAGTGTCGGCGCAAGGGCTTTCGGAGATGGACCGCTCGGCGCGGGGTCATGGGGACCCACCGGCGGGTCGACGCTCCATCGAGCGCGCACCGCGTTTCTGGACCGGGACACGCTCACTCGCGACACCGTGATCGATCGGCATTTCTGCTTGTACGGGCCTGCGGCGGTACGAAATCCGCTGGTAGTGCACTTTCACGGACCGTGGGCGGCCGAGAGCCGGCTGGCCGGAGATGGCCAGCGGGCCGTGCGCGCCAAGTATCTGGTCGAGCGGCTGCGGTATGCCAGAGCGGATCGGTTCGTCGTGCTCTCGCAACATTTCGAAAGGTTGCTGGTCGGCGACTACAGAGTGCGGCCGGACCGGGTTCGGGTAATTCCGCCAGGTGTGGACCTGGAGCGTTTCACCACCTCGGAGCCCGAGGCCGACACCGGAATCGTGCTGTGCGTGCGGCGATTGGAGAAGCGGATGGGCATCGACGTGCTCATCCGCGCCTGGTCCGACGTGTCGGCCCGGCATCCGGACGCCCGGCTGGTCATCGTCGGAACCGGGACCGCCGAGGCCGAATTGCGGTCGCTCGCCGCCGACCAGCCGTCGATCCGATTCACCGGGTCGGTGTCCGACGCGGAGCTCACCGACCTGTACACCCGATCCGACCTGACCGTGGTCCCCTCCCTCGCACTGGAGGGATTCGGCCTCATCGCCTTGGAATCCCTCGCCGCCGGACGCCCGCCGATCGTGTCCGATTGTGGTGGATTGCCCGATTCTGTCCGGGATTTGGACGCCACGCTTCTCGTCCCGCCGGGCAATGCCGAGGCCCTCGCGGCCCGCATCGCCGCGGCCCTGGACGGCTCCCGGCCCGCCGCGAAACAATGCCGCGCCCACGCGGAGAAATTCTCCTGGGCCGTCGCGGCCCGGCGGCACCGGGATCTCTACGCGGGGCTCGTCGGCTGATGGCACCGCTGAAGGCCGTATTCCTGGCGCACACCGCCGCCCCCTCCGGAGCCGAACTCGCGACACTGCGTCTGCTCTCGGCCATGCCCACCGGGCGGACCGCCGTGCTCTACACCGAGGACGGCCCGATGCTGCGCCTGATGGCCGCGCGCGGGATCGAGACCCGCGTTGTCACCAATAGTTTCGACTCCCGCGCCATGACCATCGACAAGGCCGGAATCCGCAGCCTGCTCATGGGCGCGACGGGCCTACTGCGTCTCGGCTGGACACTGGGCGCGACAGTCCGCGACCTGGACGCCACCGTCCTGGTCGCGGGCAGCACCAAAGCAATGCTCATGGGCGCGGTCGCCGCCCGCCGAGCCCGGGTCCCGCTGGTCTGGCATGTGCACGACCGGGTTTCGCGCGACTACTTCGGCCGCGTGCTCGCCCTCGTCATCCGAGTGCTGGGCTGGGTGGTGGCCCGCGGCGTGATCGCCAACAGCCGCGGCACCCTGGCCTCGCTGTACACCTGGCGGCGAGCGGCCGTCGTCGCCTATCCGGGCGTCGAGTTCCCACCCGACAACGAGACCGCGGCAGACGAATCCGCGCTCTCCCGCGAATCGCGCCCCCAGGAACAACGCCCCGCCGGCGAGACCATCATCGCCGTCGTCGGCCGCCTCGCCCCCTGGAAGGGCCAGGATCTGTTCCTGCGCGCCCTGGCCGATGTGAAAACCCTCCCCCGCGAGGTCTTCCTGGTCGGCGGCACCTTCTTCGACGAGGAGCCCTACCGCGCCGAACTCGAGGTGCACGCCACTGCCCTCGACCTCCCGGTCACCTTCACCGGCCACGTGGACGACCCGGAATCCTATCTGCGCCACGCCGATATCCTCGTGCACTGCTCGGTGCTGCCCGAGCCCTTCGGCCAGGTGGTGGTGGAGGGCATGCGGGCGGGCTGCGCGGTCATCGCGACCCGCCCGGGCGGACCGGAGGAGATCGTGGAGCCGGGGGTGAACGGCCTGCTGGTGACGGCCGGCGATCGCGCCGAGCTCACCCGTGCCCTGGACACTCTGATCGCCGATCGAGAACTGCGTGTCAAGCTCGCCGATGCCGCGTGGGTGCGATCCCGCGATTTCGACGTGGCCGAGTCGGGCCGGATCGTGACCGACTTCCTGACCGGTCTACCCGGAAAGCGGTGGCGGCGTGGATGATCCGACCGATCCGCTGCCGGCCTATGACCCGCCCACCGAGCGGATGGAGGCCCTCGACACGCTGGGCCGGTTGCGGCAGCGCCGCCACATGCGGCACGGGATTCCGGAGGTCGACCAGCAGCCCTCCGCCTTCGAGCACGACGCCCGCAGCGATTCCGGTCCGGCCGGTCCACGGCAGGGCCGCGCCGGACCGAACGGCCACGAGAACGGCCGTGGCACAGTGTCGTTCGACGAGACCCGGGCCGCCCGCTATGCCGCGCCCTCCCGCGGTCCGGTACTCCCCACCTTCTACGGCGATCCGGTCGAACCACCCACCGTGCGACTCCCGGTCACCCGCCCGGCGCGCGATGCCACCGGCGCCTACCGACAGGCCGCTCCCGACGGCGAATCCCACACCGCCACAGATCATTCCGAGGCCAACGGTAAGCATCGCAAGGAATCGTCCTCCGGCCTGGGCGGTATCGGCAGTATCATCCGGGATATCGGACTGGTGACGTTCGGCAAGTACGGCCAGTACGTCATCACCCTGGTCACCGTCCCGCTGCTGGCCCGCATGCTGGGCCCGCACGGCACCGGCCTGCTGGCCATCGGCATGTCGTCCTACTTCATCGGCTCGCTGCTCGTGGATCTGGGCGTCACCTCGTTCCTGGCCGCCAAAGTGCCCGAGGACGATCCGGGCCACCTGGAGGTGAACCGCCTGCGCGGCACCTACCTCGCCATTCGCGCAACCACCCTGAGCCTCATCGGCGTAGCGCTGCTGGCCAGCCTCGCGATCGGGGTGTCCCCCAAACTGCACATGGTGCTCCTGGGCCTGTTCGCCGGTGGCTTCTGGTCGATCTCGGAGGACTGGCTGCTCATCGGCCAGGGCAGGTTCGGCAGCTCCACCATGTATCAGGGCGTGGGCCGCATCGGATATCTCGGCCTGCTCGTCGGACTGCTACCCCGATTCCCCAGCGCCTCCATGGCCGTGCTGTGCCTGCTGGTCTCCTCCATCGCCACGGTCGCGCTGACCTGGTGGGACTCCTTCCGCAAGTTCGGCCCGCCCGCCCGGCCCTACGGCGTGCGGGCCGTCCTGCGCATGGCCGCGCCGATTTTCACCTCCCGGTTGCTGGTCACCGGCTACGGCCAGGGCTCGGCGGCGGTGTACGGCGCGGTGCTGGAGGCGGCCTCGCTGGGCCTGTATTCCGCGGGCGACCGGCTGGTCCGCGCGATCCAGTCCACCCTGGACCCGATCGGCTTCGCCCTGCTCCCCCGCATGGCCCGCCGCAGCGCTCATGATCAGTTCTGGCGCAATCAGATCCAGATGCTGATCGGCTGTGTGACCCTGGCCTGCCTGGCCGTGGCGAGTGTCTGGGTGATGACCCCGATGCTCATCCACCTCATCTACACCCACGATTTCGACGGCGCGATCCCCATGCTGCGCGTCGAGATTCTCATCCTGCCCGCCACCACCATCACCTCGTACGTGACCACCGCCGTGCTGCCGGTCAAGCAGGACACCATCGGCGTGCTGATCGGCGCGATCATCGGCACCTGCGTCGCCGCGGTGGCGCTGGCGGTCGCCGCCCGGACCGGATCGGTCTGGACCCTGGTCTACGGCACCGTTTCCGCGGAAATCAGTGTCGCGCTGTGGTACATCATCCGAGTGCGGTGGCTCATGGTCAGGGAACGGGCCGGCCGCGGCGGGCCGGTCGAACCTGCCACCGCGCTGCTGACCAAGGGGGATTTGGCGTGAAAGTACTTTTCGTCGGGGATGACTGGGTGGGCAGTAACGCACGCTCACTCGCCGACGGATTCCAGCAGGCCGGGCACGAGGTGGTGGTGGTCGACACGACCCCGGTCACGCTGCCCGCACGGCTGTCGCCACCGTGGGTGTACTCGAAGATCGCCCATCGGCGAGCGCCCTGGGACGTCGAGGCACTGCATCGCGAGATCGATAGTGCTGCTACCGAATTCGCGCCCGATGTGCTGCTCGCCTTCAAATCGGTGCACCTGGACCAGCAGCGGCTGCTGAGCGCCCCGGCTGGTCTGCATGTGCACTACAGCCCGGATGACGTGTCCAATCCGTACAACACCAGCCCGGAATACTTGGCACACGAAGCCGAATGGGACCTCATCGTCACCACCAAGTGGCACAACGTTCCCGAGCTGGCCGCGCGCGGCGCCCGGCACGTGAAATTCGTCCGCAGCGCGTACGATCCGGCCCTGCACCACCTCACCGCCCGCCGCACCGTCCGCAACTATCTGGTCGGTTTCATCGGTGCGGTGCGCCCCGACCGTCAAGACCTCTTGATCTCGCTGGCCCGGGAACACCACGGGGACATGTTGTTACGCGGCCCCGGCTGGCGGCGCGTGCGCGCGCTGTGGCAGACCGGCGCCGATGTCGGCGGCGCGGTCTACGGCGAGAACTTCTCCACGGCGGTAGCCGCGGTCACCGCGAACCTGGTGCTGCTCAATTCCGACAATCGCGACACCCACACCTGTCGCACCTTCGAAGTCCCGGCCGCCGGTGGCCTCTTCGTCGGCGAACGCACCGACGAGCACGCCGAACTGCTCCAGGACGAGGAGGAGTGCTACCTGTTCTCCGGCCCGACCGAGCTGCGCGAGATCCTGCGCCGCTGCACCAAGTACCCCGATCAGGTCGCCAAGGTCGCCGAGGCCGGTCATCGCCGCATCGTGAACGGCGACCATCGGTATGTGGACCGCGCCCGCGAGATCATCGACGCACTGGCATGAGCAGTCGCGCGCGCACCAGGTCGCACAGTGTAGCCGCGCGAAACGCTGCCCACGCCCGAAACGGCGCAACGGATTTGCCGCGCCGACGGCGAAAAGAACGGCCACGCAAACGGGTAACGCCCCGGCCCGCGGCGCGAACATACGGGTGATGGGAGAGTGATGGCCTCCGCACACTTCGCTGTAGTCCTCGTCGCCGCCGCGCTGGTGACGATCGTCGTGGCCGCGATGTTCCTGCCCGGTGTGGCCCGGGTGTTCCTCATCGCGCAGACCGCGCACTGGTCGCTGTCGTATATTGCGCGGCCGGTGGTACTGCTGTGGGTGCAGCCCGTCCCCAGTTACGGCGACAATGTGCCCGATCCGCGGCTCTACGAGTACGGCTACGACGGCGGCATCGCCGCGGTGCTGCAACCGGTCATCTTCGGACTCTGGGTCTACACCGCGCTGATCGTCGGCTACGTGCTGTGGGTGCGACTGCGCCCACGCGACACCAGGCCGCGCGTAGCGCCTTTCGCGGGCGAGCCCATCTTCACCCAGACCCTGTTCCTGCTCTACGGCGTCGGCACCCTGGGCCGGCTGGCGGCCTATGCCACCGGCACCACCGGCAAGGCGGGCGAACTGGAGAGCCCGAACCCGCTCATCAACCTGGTCACCATTCTCGCCACGCTCGGCGCGGTCGGCCTGATCGTGTTCTACCGCAACGAGTCCGGCCGCACCACCGCGCTGGTGGTCGGCGCGCTCACCTGCGGCGAACTGGTGTGGACCGCCACCGTGCAGTCCAAGACCCCGATCATGGGCGCGGCGCTGGCCATCGCCGTGCGCTTTGCCATGACCGGCTGGACGCGCGTCAAGGTGGTCGGCGTGCTGAGCATCACCGGCCTCGCCATCGGCGGCTTCGGCTGGCTGCAGTCGCTCAAGACCGATGCCGCCGCCAAAGCCGAGGCGGCCCAGGTGGATGCACAGTATCCGACGGTGGTGCACCCGTTCCTGAGCATGCTGCGCCGCTTCGACCTGCTCGAGGCGGCCACCGACTCCTGGTTCGCCGGGCCGAGTTCCTGGCTGACGCCGAGTCAGGTGGCGCAGCACACCGTGCAGAGCCTGATTCCCACCCAGCTACTGGGCGCGGAGAAGTTCCGGTCCGGCGCGGCCTGGGCCGAGCAGGTGCGCGGGCGCTCGGTGGACATGTCGACCGTGGAGGTGTCCCTCGCCGAGGGCAATATCAACGAGGGCTACGTGCTGGGCGGCTATATCGGTGTCGCGGTGGGGGTCACGATCACGTTCGTGCTGCTGATGATCTGGATCCGGGCCCTCTACAGCAGGTACCTGGCCATGGCGATCCTGGGCCTGTCGGTGATCGAGGTCCCGGTCCTGTTCGAGCGCGGCATCCTCGGCACCGTCGAGATGCTCGGTAAATATCTGCAGGCCGTGGTGCTGGCATGGCTGGCGTATCTGGTTGTTGGTGAATTCCGAAGACGGATGGAACAGCTGCGGGGGGCACCGATTCCATCCGGGAAAACGAGGACAGCGCAATGGATTTGATCGACTACTGGCGGCTGCTGCGGCGGCGCTGGCCGATAATCGTTGTCGCGGTGGTGATCTGTACGGGGGCGGCGTACGGATACGCGAGCACGCTGCCGACCGAGTACACGGCGTCCAGTTCGGTGTACGTGTCCATGGCCACCGGGACGTCGGTCAACGACTCCTATCAGGGCGGACTGGCCGCGCAGCAGCGCGTGCGCTCGTATGTCGATCTGGCCTCCAGCGTCACCGTCGCCACCTACGTGCACGATCAGCTGGGCCTGAAGAGTTCGGTGAACGACCTGCGCGGCCGGATCACCGCGGTCTCGCCGCCGGCCAGCACGATCATCATCATCACGGTGAAGGACTCCACCGCGGCCGGGGCACGCACCCTGGCCGACGAGGTGGTCTCCCAGTTCCGGGCGCTGGTGTCCCGGCTCGAGGTCACCCAGAGCGACGCCGCGCCCGCCGCCCGCGCGGAGGTCATCGACAAGGCCCAGACGCCCAGCCAGCCCAGCGGACCGCAGAAGAAGCGCTACTACATCCTCGGCGTGCTGGCCGGACTGATGGTCGGCCTGGGCGCGGCGATCGTGCGCGACAAACTCGACAAGCGGGTGCGCACCTCCACCGAGCTGGAAGCCTTTCTGCCCGTGCCGATTCTGGGCATCGTCGACGACGGGCGGCCCGGCGCGGCGGGTGAGCTGCGCCGGCTGCGTACCCGGCTCACCGAGGATCCCGAGCTGGTCAGCCTGCTGCTGACCTCGCTGTCGCCGCACTCCGAACCGGATGTGGCGATCGGGCTGGCCCGCACCTTCGCCGATACCGGCGCGCGGGTGGTGCTGGTGGACGCCGACACCACCGGGCACGGCTCGTCCCGGCGCAGTCCGGCGGCCGCGGCCGCGGGACTCTCGGAGCTGTTGCGCAACAACGCGACTCCCGCGGGCACCGTGATGGCCTGGCCGGAGGTGGGGATCAGCGTGCTGCCGCTGGGCGGCGTGGATTTCCGCACCCCCGACCTGCTGGACTCCGAGCGGTTCAGCGACATCATGTCCAAGCTGCGCAGCGAATTCGACCACATCGTGGTGGAGGCCGCACCCGTCACCGCGGCGGCCGACGCCATCGCGCTGGCGCGGCGCGTCGACGCCGCCATCGGCGTCATCGAGCTCGGGCAGACCACCTCCAATCAGGTGCGCGGGGCGCTGGCCACCTTCGGCCACGACAACAAGCGAATGATCGGCACGGTCGTCTTCTCACGGCCGCACCGCAGCGTCGGCGAACTCGTCAAGCATCCGCTCGATCTGGTGAAACGGTGATCGAGGAGGACGGGGGGACAACGGACAACCGGCCGGAGGCCGCCGTGCGCCGCCGGCGGCTGCTGGCCGCCGGACTGGGGGCGGCGGCCATCCTGCCGGTCGCGGCGGCGTGCGCGAAAACCGATTCCGGCGCAACGGAATTCCGTTCGCCGCATGTCACCGATCAGCCGTCGGCCCGGAATGTGAAGGACTTCGGCGCGGTCGGGGACGGGAAGGCCGACGACACCGACGCCTTCGCCAAGGCCGCCGGGGTCAGCGACAAGCCGCTGGTGCTCTACATCCCCGCCGGGCAGTACACACTGAAGAAGTTCCCGGCGCTCGCCGACTATGCGACCGTGCTGGGCGACGGGGCCGATGTCACCACCATCAACTACGAGGGCGATGACACCTTCATCGCACTGCAGCGCAAGCAGCGGGTTCGCTTCTCCCGCCTGGGTTTCTACTTCTCCGGCCCCAAGGCCACCGCGGTGCGGCTGTCGGAGTGCTTCCGCTGCACCTTCGATTCGGTGGTGCTGCGCGGCAACCATCTCAGCGACAACGCGCCCCGATTCCAGGACCAGCGGGGGCTGGTGCTGGATCAGAACACCGGCGGCACGACCGTCATCAATTCCGATATCAACAATTTCGGGTACGGGATCGTCACCTCGTGCATCCAGAACTATGTGACGTCCTCGAAACTCACCAACAATCACATCGGGGTGCTCGGCACCGGCGGCGACCACAATGCCGGATTGGCTTTGGCCAACGTGGAATTCGTGTCCGACAACGATCCCAAGACCACCGACAAGCATCTGGTGGTGGACGGCCCCGCGAACGACTGGTGGCTGACCAACGTGTGGTTCGAAGGGGCCGATACCGCGCTGTCCATCGGCGGACCGGCCGGCGGGCCCGCCCAGTTCGGTCTGGTCAACTGCAAGGTGGCCGCGCGCAAGGTGTGCCTGGACCTGGTCCACTGCCGCCAGCCGTACCTGGCCAATGTGCAGTTCGACCCCGATCTGGACGCGCCGCCCATCGAGGTGCGAGTGGATCCCAAGGGCGTGGCGGAGGGCACGGCCGTCAACCTCATCTCCGGGTCCTTCGAGGACGTGGATCCCAGATCGTTCCCGGACGGCTGGCACGTCATCGGGCGCGGAGCCATCCACGGCGCTCGCTTCGCCGGGACCACGGTGGCGCAGGCGAGTCAGCCCGATGGCGACATTTTCCAGGTCCAGGACCGGGACGGGACCGTATTGTCGGCCGTATTGAACAGTGGGGCTTATCTTTCCGATCGCAGCGAAGGGGGCATCGTGTTGAAGGATTCGGCGGGCACGTACTGGCGGCTGTCGGTGGGCACGGACGGTGCGGTCAAGACCTCGTCGCTGGGCAAGCAGCGACCGCACTCGTGAGGGGCGCACCTGCTCGACTTCGACTGGGCCCGGCGCGGCTGCACGGCAGCACCCTGCTGCTGCGGCTGCCGCGCTTCGCCGACTACCAGGAGTGGCGACGGCTGCGGGTGCGCGATCGCGCCTTCCTGGAACCGTTCTGGCACACCTCACCGCTGGACTGGGACACCCGGCACAGCGAGAAGGCCTGGGTGCGTGAGTGTCTGGAGGCGGCGACCAATGCCCGCACGGGGCGGCGGATCGCCACCGTCATCGAGATCGACGGCCGCTTCGCGGGGCAGGTGGAGATCGGCAATATCGATCCGCAGGCCCGGCAGGGCGAGATGGGAATCTGGATCGACGCGCGGATGGGGCGGCACGGATTCGGCGGGATCGCGGCGGGATTGATTCTCGACTTCAGCTTCGAGGTGCTGGGGCTGGAGCGTATCAATGCGCCCATCTCGCCGGGGAACGCGGCGGCCACCAGTGGCGCGGTGCAGATCGGGTTCGTGCGCGAGGGGCGCATGCGGCTGCACTTCGATGTGGGCGGGGCGCGGGCCGATCACGATCTGTGGTCGATGACGCGGGCCGAGATCCCGCCCAAGGGATTCACCGAGATGTGGACCGAGCGCACCCTCGAGCATCGGACCGCGCCGCCGGACGAACCGGCCGGCGCACCCGATACGAACGGAATACCCGATACCGCAACCATTTTCGTGGTCCTGGCCCGCTATCGTGCGGGCCAGCTGTGGCGGGCCGCCCGGCAGGCGCTGCCCGCCCGGCCCGTCACGCTCCGGCTGACCGGGTACGACCGGGTGACGCTGCGCAGCCCGCGGCCCTCGGACGGCCCGGCCCGCGCGATCGCCCGGCGTAACGGTGCACCCTCGGCGATCGACGGAACCGATAGCACCGGTCCGTCCTGGTGGCGCGAATTCGCCCGCAGCACAGCGGGAGTGCGCTCCCCCGCCGGTCTGCTGCTCGTCCTCGACGCCGCGGGCGCCTACGCCGGGGAGGCCCGGCTGTTCGACCTCGACATGTTCGATCGCAATGCCCGGATGCACATCTGGGCCGATCCCGCCCACGCCGACGACGGAGTCCGCCTGGCGGCAACCCGGGCCCTGCTGGCACACGCCTTCGACCGGCTCGGACTGTTCCGCGTATACACGGCCGTCGCGGCCGGGGATACCGCATCGGCCGCGGTCGCCGCCTCGGCGGGACTGCACAAGGAGGGAACCATGCGCAGCTACACCGGACTCGACGGGCACCGCGGCGACCACGAACTGTGGGCCATCACAGCCGGGGGTGCCGATCATGCGTGACTACCTGCGCAGTGCCGCCCTGCAGGCGCGCCTGCACGATCTGGTCCCGGGCGGGGCGCACACCTACGCGCGCGGCGCGGACCAGTATCCGGAGGCCATGGCCCCGATCCTGGTGCGCGGCAAGGGCGCCCGGGTATGGGACGCGGACGGCAACGAGTACGTCGAGTACGGCATGGGGCTGCGCTCGGTGACCCTCGGCCACGGGTTCGCGCCGGTGGTCGAGGCGGTCGCGCGCACCATCGCCGACGGGGTCAACTTCTCCAGGCCGACCGAGCTGGAACTGTTGGCGGCCCAGGACTTCCTCAGCCTGGTGCCGGGCGCGGACATGGTGAAGTTCGCCAAGAACGGCTCCGACACCACCACGGCCGCGGTGCGGCTGGCGCGCGCGGTGACCGGGCGAGAGGCGGTGGCGATCTGCGCGCAGCCGTTCTTCTCGGTCGACGACTGGTTCATCGGCACCACCGAGATGAACGCGGGGATACCGGCGGTTCCAACGGTGGGATTCCAGTACAACGACCTGGCGTCGCTGGAAAAGGCCCTACGCGGCACCGCGATCGCGTGCGTGATCCTCGAACAGGCCACGGCCCTGGCCGAGCCCACGCCGGGCTTCCTGGAAGGCGTACGCGCGCTGTGCGACCGGCACGGCGCGCTGCTCATCTTCGACGAGATCATCACCGGGTTCCGCTGGTCCGCCGGTGGGGCGCAGCGGATCTACGGCGTGACGCCCGATCTGTCGTGCTGGGGCAAGGCCATGGCCAACGGGTTCCCGCTCTCGGCGCTGGCCGGCAAACGCGAGTACATGGAGCTGGGCGGGCTGCGCACCGACGAGGACCGGGTCTTCCTGCTGTCGACCACCCACGGGCCGGAAACCGCGTCCCTGGCCGCCTTCCGGGCCGTCGTGCAGACCTACCGCGACACCGATCCGGTGGCGCGCATGGAGGAATCCGGCCGCCGCCTCGCCGCCGGCGTCAACGCCATCGCCGCGGACCTCGGTATCGGTGATCATCTCGAGGTGGCGGGCCGGCCCTCGTGCCTGGTGTTCCTCACCCGGGACCCGGAAGGCGTTCCCTCCCAGCCGTATCGGACGCTGTTCCTGCAGGAGCTGCTGGATCGGGGTGTGCTGGGGCAGTCGTTCGTGAACTCGGCCGCGCACACCGACGCCGATATCGACCACACCATCGACGCCTGCCAGTCGGCGGCCAAGACCTACCGCAAGGCCCTCGAACAGGGCACAGTGGACGGCCTGCTCGCCGGACGGCCGGTGGCTCCGGCGCTGCGGCGCACGGCGGCACCGCGTCGTCTCGCGCCGTAACCCAGTCTCGCGCCGTAACCCAGTGTCGCGCAGTAACACAGGAGCTGTGATGTCCGCACCCCGGATCGCCCTCGTCCACGAGCGATTCACCGAATACGGCGGCTCCGAGGCCGTGGTCGCCGAGTTCATGAAAACCTGGCCCGGCGCACCCGTTTTCGCGCCCATCGCCGACGCGGAGTGCACGCGCGCACTCTTGACGGCGGCAGGCCCCTCGATCCGAACGGGATCGGCGGCAACCGGACTCGTGTACGACACCTGGCTGTCGCGCGCCTACTCGGCGAGTGGGCGGCGGTCGCATGCGCCGCTGCTGCCCTTCGTGCCGGGGACGCTGCGCAATCTTCCGCTCGACGGCGACTACGACGCGGTGGTGGTGAGCCATCACGCCTTCGCGACCCAGGCGGTCTTCGCCACCACCGCACCGGTGATCGCCTATGTGCACAGCCCGGCCCGGTGGGCCTGGGACAGCGCGTTCCGGGCGCGTGAGGCCGGAGGACGGGCGGGCCAGGCCATTCTGATGGCCTTGGGTGCGCTGGCACGGCGCAACGAACTGCGGGCCGCACCGCGGCTCGCCCACGTGGTGGCGAACTCGCAGGCGGTGGCCGATCGGGTGCGGGACTGGTGGGGATTGCCCGCGTCGGTGGTGAATCCGCCTGTGCGCGTGGACCGTTTCTCCCCCGACCCGCGCATCGACCGGGAGGATTTCTTCCTCTTCGCGGGCCGGCTGGTGCCCTACAAGCGACCCGATCTCGCCATTCGCGCCGCCCGCGAGGCCGGGGTGCGCCTGGTGATCCTCGGCGACGGCCGCTATCGCCGTCAGCTGGAGGCGCTGGCGGGCACGGAGACCACCTTCCTGGGCGCGGCCTCCGACGACGTGCTGCAGGACATGTACCGCCGCTGCCGGGCCCTGCTCATGCCCGGCGTGGAGGACTTCGGCATCGTCCCGGTGGAGGCCATGGCCTGTGGCGCGCCGGTGCTCGCGGTCGGCGAGGGCGGGGCCCTGGACACCGTCGTGCCCGGCATCTCCGGCGAACACATCCCGACCGGTTCCGATGATTCGGTGGTGGCCGGATTCGCCCGGGTGATGCGCGATTTCGACCCGACCGCCTATCCCCCCGAAACCGTCCGCAAGCACGCCATCACCTTCTCCCCCGAGGCATTCCGCAGCCGAATCGCGGACGTTGTGTCGCGCAATTCCCGCTGACCGACTATTCATTGAATCCGAACGGATTCGAGAACAGCGGAACAGGGTGAGGCAGTGGGTGGTGTCGGAGCGGTATCCGGCGCGCTGGTGACCGGTGGGGCGGGGGATGTCGGGCGCGCGGTGGCACGGCGACTGGTGGACGCCGGGCGGCCCGTGTGGGTCGCGGATGTCGATGCCGAGGGTGCGCGTGCGTGTGCGGCGGAGCTGGGGCCGGAAGCCACTGCGCTGGAACTGGATCTGACGAGCACGGAGAGCATCGAAGCGGCCGTCCGGACGGTCGGCGGGCGGGTCTCGGCGATCGTGCACTGTGCCGGGGTCGCCGTCGTGGGACGGTTCCTGGACAGCGGGACCCTCGCCTGGGACCTCATGTTCCAGGTGAATCTACGCGGGCCCATGCGCCTGACCCAGCTGCTGCTGCCCGGCATGCTCGACACCGAGGCCGCCCGGATCGTGTTCGTCTCCTCCGACGGCGCGCGAGCCGGCGCCTTCGGTGAAACCGTCTACGCCGCAACCAAATCCGGCCTGTTCGGTTTCGCCAAGTCCCTCGCCCGGGAGGTGGCCCGCGACGGCGTCACCGTCAACGTGGTCTGCCCCGGACCGCTGGAGGGCCGCATGGTCGCCCACACCATGGCCGATCACCCCGAAACCCTCACCGCCCTCGAAAAATCCATCCCCCTCAAACGCCTGGGCCGACCGGACGAAGTAGCCTCCCTCATCGCATGGCTGGCAAGCCCGGAAGCCAGCTACGTCACCGGCCAGCTGATCAGCGTCAGCGGCGGCATCACCATGCAGTAGGAGTTGCCCACATGCCCTCTCTCCCCCTCGTCGACGCCCACATGCACCTGTGGGACACCGGTGCGCATGCGTGGTATCCGGGCCTCGCGAGATTCGCCGACGCCGGACGACCCGACATCGCGCAGAACTTTCTACCGGCCGACTTCGATCGGGGGCTGGGAGGGATCGAGGTGGCCGGGCTGGTGCACGTGTCGGCCACCACCGCGCCGCATGCCTATCTGGACGAAACCCGGTGGGTGGACGGCATTGCCGCGGCGGGTTCGCGGCCGTTCGCGATCGTCGGGGCGGTCGATCCAGCACTGCCGACGACCGAGCTGATCGCGCACCTCGACCAGCAGGCCCGGACCGAACGATTCCGCGGGGTACGGGTTTTCGAAGGACTGTCGCCGAATACGCCTGCGGCGGACGCCCTCGCGAGCTGGCTGCAGGAGCACGACGCGGTCTTCGATCTGGTGACCGAGCCCGGCGAGATTCTCGACTGGATCGACTTCCTGGCCGGGTACCCGGAGCTGCGGGTGGTGCTCGAACATCTGGGGTTCCCGCAGGGGCATTCCTCCGAGGCCCGCTCCGCCTGGCACAATGCGATCTCCCTGGCGGCCAAGGAGACTCAGTGGCTGTGCAAGCTGTCGGGATTCGGGCTCATCTGCCGGGACCTGACGTGGGCGTCGCTCGAGTACTGGCTGGAATCGAGTGTGGCGCTGTGGGGGTGGCGGCGGCTGATGTTCGCGTCCAACATGCCGGTGGATTCGCTGGCCGGGAGCTACAGCGAGCTGGTCTCGGCGATCGACCACATCGTCACCACCGACGCCACCGATCAGGAGGCGGAGTTCTTCTACCGGGCCAACGCGCTCGACACCTATCGCCTGAAATAGGCGACGCGACGCGGCGGGCCACCCGGTGCCCGCCGCGCAGTGCACGGGCTGCGTTGTGCCGCTGAGCAGTTCGCGGCCGGGGCAGACAACCGATCAGTCGCTGCCTTCGGGACTGTGGACCAGATGTCCGCCGAGGATCGTGTGCGTGGGCTCGAGGTCGCGCAAGGCTTCGGTCGGACCGGCGGCAGGGTCGCGGTCCCAGACGGTGAGGTCGGCGAGGCGGCCGGGAGTGACCGTGCCGCGCAGGTTTTCCTCGCGCATCAGGCGGGCTGCGTTCGTGGTGTGCAGACTGACCGCCTCGTCGTAGCTGATCGCGTACTGCGGACCCTGAACACCGATGACCGTCTCGCGAGTCATCATGCCCCAGACCGAGCGCATGGCGCCGAATTGGCCGACGGGGAAGTCGGATCCGCCGGTCACCAACGCGCCCTGATCGAGCCAGCCACGCGCGGGGAACAGTTCGGCCACCCGTTCCGGCCCCCAGTATTCGCGCTCGACCTCGGCGGTGTCGTGTAGCAGCGGCTGCTGGATCGTGACGGGGACGCCCAGGGCGACCGCCCGCGCGCGCTGCTCGGGCCCGGCCAGACCACCGTGCTCGATGACGAGGCTGCCCGGCGCGAGACCCGGATTGTCCTGCAGCACACACTCGTACACGTCCAGCAGCACCCGCACGGCACGGTCACCGTAGGCGTGGGTGCCGACCCGCCAGCCACGACGGACCACCGTGTTCACGGCCTCTACCAAGGCGTCGGGCTCCCACATCAGCACACCGGAGAAGCTGTGGTCGCAGGCATAGGGCTCCTCGGTGGCGCCCGCTTCCAGGCCGCCGTCGATGCCGAACTTCATGCCCCACAGCTGAAGCCGAGGGTCGGCCTCGTAGCGGAACTCCTCCATACGATCGAGCGCGTCGTTCAGCGCTGCCGCGGTGGTCAGCCCGAAACCGGCGATCAGCGCGCGCACCCGGGTATTGAGCATGCCCTTGTCATGGGTGGCCTTCAGCAGGTCGTAGTCGGCGAAGGACACCGCGCAATCGCGGACGGTGCCGATGCCCGTGGCCGCGTACCGACCGCTGGCCAGGCGCAGTCCGTCGATCCGCCGCGCCCGATCCTCCTCGGGAACGAACCGTTCCACCAGGGGCATGGCACTGTCGATCAGCCGGCCGTTGAGTCGCCCATCGGGACCACGGCCGATCACGCCACCGTGCGGGACCGGGGTGTCCTCGGTGATCCCGGCCAGACGCAGCGCGACGTTGTTGACGACATCGTTGTGGCCGCCACGCTTCACCAGCACCGGGTGCCGGTCGGTGGCCTGGTCGAGTTCG
Organism: Nocardia sp. NPDC101769; assembly: GCF_044766925.1. NCBI lineage: Bacteria > Bacillati > Actinomycetota > Actinomycetes > Mycobacteriales > Nocardiaceae > Nocardia > Nocardia sp. NPDC101769. The sequence continues at coordinate 21,627 of NZ_JBIWMX010000033.1, forward strand.
TCCGCGGTCGGCATCCGGCGTTCCGCCAGATTGAGCTCCTGCCAGTTGGTTGTCGTGCGGATCCACTGGCCGGGAGGAGTCACCGCGGCCCGCTGCCGGATCAGCTCCAGGAACTCGGGGATGGTGCGAGCTCGGTGGACCGGGACGTCGTGCGCACCGTGCGCGGCGAAGATCAGGTGGGTATGGGTGTCGTCGAAGGAAGGCAGCACCGTGGACCCGGGCAGGTCCAGGACCTTGGTGCGGTCGCCGACGACACTGTCGAGTCCCTTCGGGTCCCCGGACACGGCGACGATACGGTCACCGAGCACCGCCACCGCGCGCTGCGGGGCTCGGCCGGGCACCAGTGTGTGCACCGCCGCGGCCCGGATCAGCAGGTCGGCACCGTGATCAGCCATGGTTCTCTCCCAGTTCGACTCGACGTTCGTCCGTGAACGGCGGCACGAGGACTCGGGACGCGACCAGCGCCTCGTCGCCCGCACCGCCCTGACCACACAGTGGTACGCCCGGAAGACGGATACACCACCATGAAATGGGCATTCGGGCAGAAAACGCGACATGGATAATGCTTATGATGCGGAATATGCGACGCGAACTCGAGGAAACGGATCGTCGAATCGCAGCCGTGCTCATGGCCTCCCCGCGCGCGTCCTGGCGCGAGGTCGCCCGCTGCCTGGGCTTGTCGGAACGAACCGTTGTCCGTCGGGCCGCTCCGCTCTATGCCGACGGGACGCTCCGGGCCACCATCGTCCGCAACCCGGCCCACTTCCCCGGAGTAGTGCCGGCGACGTTGCGTATCCGATGCCGCCCCAACAGGATTCGCCAGGTCGCCGCCGCGCTCGCCCGGCGCCGGGACACGATCTGGGTCGACATCCTCGGCGGCGGGGACGAGATCTCTGCGGTCTTCTTCCTCGCCGATCCCGAGAGCCGGAACAATCTCCTCCTCAGAGACCTGCCCGCCACCGACGCCGTGGACTCCTGGACCGCGTACACCCTGCTGCGCGTCTTCCACACCACCTTCCGCTGGAACGCCGGCCTGCTCACCCCCGAGGAAGCAGCCCACCTCGGCCCCGTTCCACGGACGGAGCGACCGGCGCCACTCGACATCGACGACGCCCTCATCGCGGCGCTCACCGAGGACGGCCGGATCACCTATACCGATCTCGCCGGTCACGTCGGCATCAGCGCGCTCGCCGCCCGCCGGCGCCTCGATGCGCTGGTGCGGGGCAACGTCATTCGCCTGGCGACCGAGATCGACCTGGCACTGCTCGGCGCACACGCCGAAGCGCTGCTGTGGATCAGCGTGCGGCCCAGCGCTCTCGAGACGACCGCCGAAACCCTCGCCGATCATCCGCACGTCCGATTCGTCGCCGCGACAACCGGTCCGGCCAACCTCCTGGTCGCGCTGGCCACCACCGACCTGGCCGGTATCTACACCTTCCTCACCACCACGCTCGGGGCGCTGAGCGGAATCACCGCCATCGACACCACCCCGATCCTGGCCACCGCCAAACGCACCGGCCTCGCCCGGCGCACCACCGGCACACCCGCCTGACGAGTCCGGAACACGCGGCACGCCAACAGGGTCATCCAGCTATCGGCTCGGCAGTGAGCGCGGCAGGCCGAAGCGCGGGAGCACGCCGGCGTCGAATCGGGTCATCCCGCTGATCCGCCCGTCGGTGAGGGTGAGGACGTAGAGGCCGGTGGCGTGGCTCATGCCGTCCGGACTTCGAAGATAGGCGCCGAATGCGGGCTGACCATTGGCACCAGGCGCTCAGCAGGGTTTCCTGCAGCGCGTCCTCGGCGATGGGAACCGGCTCTTCGACCGGACCAACACCGCAAAACCCATGCGCCTCATCGAAACCCGGCAAGTCGGCGACGGACTGGTCTACTACGCCTACGAATTCCTTCGCAACGCCTGAGCCAACGCCGAACGGCCCAGCTGCCACACCTGCAGCTGGGCCGTTCGCAGAGCTCGGGACGGCAGTCGCATCGCCGACGTTCACAAGATCACTCGTGGCCGACGGTCGGCCCCTGTGAGTGACGCTGCGGCGCCGCCCAGCCCGTTATGTCCTGTACCGGAACAGGATTCGGCCTCGGTTGAGGTCGTAGGGGCTCAGTTCCACGAGTACGCGGTCTTCCGGGAGGATCTTGATGTAGTTCTTCCGGATCTTGCCGCTGATGTGCGCGAGGACCTGGTGGCCGTTGGCGAGTTCCACGGTGAAGGTGGCGTTGCGCAGGCACTCGACCACGGTGCCTTCGATTTCGATTCCTTTGCTGGTCTTGGTCATCGCAGCACCAGTTCCAGGTTGCTGTTCACGCGGCGGGCGCCGATGCCCTCGAAGAGGGCGGTGGCCGCGGCGTTGGATTCCTTCACCTCGGCCGAGGCGGTGGTGATGCCGCGAGCGTGCAGCGCGCCCAGGGTGTGGGCGAGCATGGCCCGGGCGATGCCGCGGCGGTGCTGATCCGATCGCACGGCGATCAGTCCGATCCGGGGCAGACGGGTCACCTGCACCACGCGGAGCAGACCGGCGTAGCGGTCGGATTGTGCTGCTGCCACGTATTTCGACCGGTCCACGATGGTGTCACCGTCGGGTCCGCGCAGAATCTCGACCGGCATGTCCTGCCAGCCGACCGTCGCCGCCACCTCGTCGCGGATGACCCGGTCCACGGCACGCAGCGGTTCGTCCGCCGCGTGCCCGGCCGGCACGATCGTGATATCGGGCGGCGGGGCCACCCTGTGCAGACCGGTGCTGCCGGGATCGGTGGGAATCAGGTACTCCCATTCCCGGCGGCCGGTCGTGAAACCGGCTCGCGCCCAACGGGACAGCAGTTCGGAGTCGTTTTCGTCGACCACGGTGTACAGCGGCCTGCGCAGGGTGGCGAGCATGGCGGCGGCGAGTCGATCGAACATCGCGTCCTGCCAGACGTCGATGCTGACGAACAGCCGTCCATCGGGCCGGGTCGAGACATCGCCGTACCCGACCACCAGGTCGTTGTCCACGGCTTGCCACTGGGTCAGCGTGACCCGGGTGATCGCGGCGGAGTCATCAGCACGCGAAGAGATATCTGAAGTATTCATCGTCGTCACCTTTCGGGATTGCCTTGTCAGGCAGGCGCTCCCGGCGACAACTACAGCGTTCGCCCATCCGTGACGACGAGAGGGAGCACCCACATCGGTACTGTGCACATGGGTCTCACCTCCTTGCGTGATGTCACGGTAGGCAGCAGGTTAACAGACCGAACCCCGGTCGACGCAATGTATTTTCCGGCACCACCGGGTGCCGAAGATCATCTCAGCGGCGGGATCGCCTGCTCAGGGCGCCCACCACCCAGCCGATGGCGAACGTCACCAGCAGCACCAGCCACATGGGCGAACGGATGGTCATCAGCAGGAATTCGATGTCCACCCGGTGCCGGTTCTCGGCGATGAAGATCACCGCCAGCACGGTGAGGATGATCGCGATCCACTGCTTCATCGAGATCTTCGACAGCGGTGAGGGTTTGGATGTTTCGGTCACCGGGTCCTCCTCCTGATGGGCGCCGCGGGCGACGCGGCAGACCAGGCCTCCGACGCTAATCGCCCCCATCGGACGTTTGCTGCAACTTTGCCGCGATTCGCCCGTTTCGTTATCCAAACCGCGGTTACCTTCTCGCGGCGGCCCGCGTCATAAGGGTTGGCGACGGACAACGACCGGGTCGCCGAACCGACGAATGGAGGACAGGGTGCTGTCGAACATCTTGTATGTCACCGTCTATGTGGCCGATCAGGACCGCGCGCTGCAGTTCTACACCGAAGCGCTCGGTCTGGTGAAACAGGTGGACTACGCCGGGCCCGATGGGCGGTTTCTGACGGTCAAGGCATCCAGGAGCCCCGTGGAGATCATTCTGTGGCAGCTTCCGGAGGCGGCCGGGCAGCCGTCCGGTGGGCCGGAGCTGGTCGCGCCCGGGCCGCTCATTCTCGAATCGGACAATCTGTGGAAGGACTTCGAGGCGATGCGGGAGCGGGGCGTGACATTCATCGATCCAGAACCGGTGGACTATCCGTTCGGGGTGCGCATCGAGGCCATGGACCCGGACGGGAACCGGATCTCACTGCGGCAGCAGCGGCGGGGACGGTAGCGATGACCGAATCCGGCTCGACGGACCCGGTGGCCACGGCCTTCGAGGCGCAACGCGATCGGCTGCGGGCGGTCGCCTACCGCGTCCTGGGCTCGCATGCCGATGCCGAGGACGTGGTCCAGGAGGCGTGGATGCGGCTGGCCCGGCAGGACGCTGCCGCCATCGACAACCTCGCGGGCTGGCTCACCACGGTCGTCGGCCGGATCAGCCTCGATGTCCTGCGCTCGCGCCAGGCCCGGCACGAGTCGTCCTATGACGGTCTGCCCGAGTTCGTGGTCACCGCCGAAGACTGGACCGCCGAACCGGAAGAGTATGTCGCCCTGGCCGATTCGGTGGGCCTGGCGCTGCTGGTGGTTCTGGACTCCCTCGGCCCCAGCGAGCGCCTGGCCTTCGTCCTCCACGACATGTTCGCGGTGCCGTTCGCCGACATCGGCCGCATCCTCGGCAAATCCGCCGACGCCACCAAGATGCTCACCAGCCGCGCCCGCCGGAAGGTCCAGGGCGCCGGCGACCATCCCTCCGCCTCCGGCCGTGAACAACGTGCCGTAACCGAGGCGTTCCGCCGGGCCGCGGTGGGCGGCGACTTCGAGGCGCTCCTTCGCGTCCTCGACCCCGATGTGCGGCTCACCGTCCACACCCCTGGCGGCGTATTCGTCACCCTCGGCGCCACCGAAGTAGCCACGCGCGCACGCAGTTTCTCCGGCGCGGTCACCCGCCACCAGCCGGTCCTGGTCGACAATCTGCCCGGGTACATCTCCTGGCGCGAGGACGGCACCCCGCTATCCGTCATGTCCCTCGCCGTCGCCGGCCACCGCGTCACCGCCATCACCCTGCTCGCCGACCCCCACCGCCTCGCCGCGATGCACCTACCCGGTTCGGCCTGAATCACCGACCGGCCACCTCGAGGCGTCGAGCCCCGATAGGCGGTGAGGTGGCCCCACACCCGGTCGCCGCGATACGGCGGTGTGTGGAAAGAGGTCTCGAAGTCCCGGCCCGAATCCGTCTCGGCCACAATTGCTTCCGCGAACGCTCGCAGGTCGCCGGGTCGGCGTAGCCACGGATCATGACCCACAGTTCGACCAGGAACAGTCCACCGGGCCGGTGCAGCGAGAACATCAGTGAATACGAGCCGGAAACAGCGGCATTGCTCGATGTCAGATCCGTGAACTCGGCGATCATCAGCGCGGTGGCCGATAGTGCTTCGCACTCGACCCGCGCCCGGTCATGGTACTCGCGAGATACCAATTCCCGTACGACTACACCCCTGACGCGCAGGACCGAACATGCTGCCGCCCAGTCGCTTTCACGCTGGTCAGCGGGTGGCAAACGGGAGGCGACAATCGACTTGACGAATTGCGTTCCGCGGTGTCATTATTGAAATGGGAAGACACCGGAATATCGGTGTCGATTTCTTTGCGCCTCTCGACATCTGTTGACCGCGGGTGTAATTTGAGATTTCGCGCCTGGGCGGGTGCTGTCCGACTCTCGAACTGTGAAATGACCGTGGAAGGTCGCGCTATCTGCGTGCGGCTTCATCCACCCGTTGTTGTCGAGCCATGTTCGGGCAGCCGGCGCCGGTGCGCGTGAATTACGCCCACAGGACAAGCAGATACCGCGACCGACCGCCTGCGCGGGCGGCGCGAGGTGCTGGAAGGACGCATTTTGGCAGTCTCGAATCAGACCGAGCGGGTTTCGTTCGCCACGCTGACCGAACCCCTGTCAGTTCCGGATCTCCTGCAGGTGCAGACCGATTCGTTCGGCTGGCTGACCGGCGCGGCCGATTGGCGCGCACGGGTGGCCGCGCACGGCAGCGCGCGTGCCAGCGGGCTGGAGGAGGTTCTCGACGAGATCAGCCCCATCGAGGACTTCGCGGGAACCATGTCGCTGACCCTGTCCGAACCCCGCTTCGAGGACGTCAAGACCTCGATCGAGGAGTGCAAGGACCGGGATCTGACCTACGCGGCACCACTTTTCGTGACGGCGGAGTTCATCAACCACAACACCGGAGAGATCAAATCCCAGACGGTATTCCTGGGCGATTTCCCGATGATGACCGGCACGGGCACCTTCGTCATCAATGGCACCGAACGCGTGGTCATCTCGCAGCTGATCCGCTCTCCCGGCGTCTATTTCGACGAGAGCATCGACAAATCCACCGAGAAGACGCTGTATTCCGCGCGCGTCATCCCCTCCCGTGGTGCGTGGCTCGAGTTCGACGTGGACAAGCGCGACACCGTCGGCGTCCGCATCGATCGCAAGCGCCGGCAGCCGGTGACGGTCCTGCTCAAGGCGCTCGGCTGGACCAGCGAGCAGATCGCCGAGCGCTTCGGCCACTCCGGCATCATGCTGACCTCGCTGGAGAAGGACAACACGCCCGGCGCCGACGAGGCGTTGCTGGACATCCACCGCAAGCTGCGCCCCGGCGAGCCGCCGACCAAGGAGTCCGCGCAGATGCTGCTGGAGAATCTGTTCTTCAAGGAGAAGCGCTACGACCTGGCCCGCGTCGGCCGCTACAAGGTGAACAAGAAACTCGGCATCCACACGACCGAGGCGGTCGGCTCCCCGGTACTCACCGAGGAGGACCTCGTCACGATCATCGACTACCTGCTGCGCCTGCACGCGGGCGAGAAGGTGATGACCGCGCCCGGCGGCATCGAGGTCCCGGTCGAGGTCGACGATATCGACCACTTCGGCAATCGCCGGGTCCGCACCGTCGGCGAACTCATCCAGAACCAGCTGCGGCTGGGCCTGTCACGCATGGAACGCGTGGTGCGCGAACGCATGACGACCCAGGACATCGAGGCCGTGACCCCGCAGTCGCTGCTGAACATCCGGCCGGTCGTGGCGGCGCTGCGGGAGTTCTTCGGCACCTCCCAGTTCTCGCAGTTCATGGATCACCGCAATCCGCTGGCGAGCCTCACCCACAAGCGGCGGCTCTCGGCGCTCGGGCCCGGCGGGCTCAACCGGGAACGCGCCAGCCTCGAGGTCCGCGATGTGCACTACAGCCACTACGGCCGGATGTGCCCGATCGAGACGCCGGAGGGGCCGAATATCGGCCTGATGGGGTATCTGTCGGTGTACGCGCGGGTCAATCCGTTCGGGTTCATCGAGACTCCGTACCGGCGGGTGACCGAGGGCCGGGTGACCGACGAGATCGACTACCTGTCCGCCGACGAAGAGGACCTGCACGTGGTGGCGCAGGCCAACGAACCGCTGGATGCGGCGGGGCGCTTCGTGTCCGATCGAATCGCGGTGCGGCGCAAGAACTCCGAAGTCGAACTGGTTCATGCCGCCGCCGTCGACTACATGGACGTGTCGCCGCGCCAGATGGTGTCGGTGGCCACCGCCATGATCCCGTTCCTCGAGCACGACGACGCCAACCGTGCCCTCATGGGCGCGAACATGCAGAAGCAGTCGGTGCCGCTGATCCGCTCGGAGGCGCCACTGGTGGGCACCGGCATGGAAATGCGGGTGGCGATCGATTCCGGCGATGTCGTACTGAACGAGAAACCCGGTGTGGTGGAGGAGGTTTCGGCCGACTTCATCACCGTCATGCACGACGATGGCACCCGCCGTTCGTACCGCCTGCGTAAGTTCGAGCGTTCGAACCAGGGCACCTGCGCCAACCAGCGTCCGATCGTGGACGAGGGCATGCGGGTGGAGGCCGGGCATGTGCTCGCCGACGGTCCGTGCACCGAGAACGGTGAGATGGCGCTGGGTAAGAACCTGCTCGTGGCGATCATGCCGTGGGAGGGCCACAACTACGAGGACGCGATCATCCTGTCGCAGCGCCTCGTGGAGGACGACGTGCTGACCTCGATCCACATCGAGGAGCACGAGATCGATGCTCGTGACACCAAGCTCGGTGCCGAGGAGATCACCCGCGACATCCCGAATGTCTCCGATGAGGTCCTGGCCGACCTCGACGAGCGTGGCATCGTGCGTATCGGTGCGGAGGTTCGTGACGGCGACATCCTGGTCGGCAAGGTCACCCCGAAGGGTGAGACCGAGCTGACGCCGGAGGAGCGGTTGCTGCGCGCGATCTTCGGTGAGAAGGCGCGTGAGGTGCGTGACACCTCGCTGAAGGTGCCCCACGGTGAGTCGGGCAAGGTCATCGGCGTGCGCGTGTTCTCGCGTGACGACGATGACGATCTGCCCCCGGGTGTGAACGAGCTGGTGCGCGTTTACGTTGCGCAGAAGCGCAAGATCCAGGACGGCGACAAGCTGGCCGGCCGTCACGGCAACAAGGGTGTCATCGGCAAGATCCTGCCGCAGGAGGACATGCCGTTCCTGCCGGACGGCACGCCGGTCGACATCATCCTGAACACCCACGGTGTGCCGCGTCGTATGAACATCGGCCAGATCCTCGAAACCCACCTCGGCTGGATCGGCAAGGCGGGCTGGAACATTCGGCTCACCGACGGCATCCGCCCCGACTGGGCGCAGCGTCTGCCCGCGGAACTGCTTTCCGCACAACCGGATACCAACCTCGCCACCCCGGTCTTCGACGGCGCCCGCACGGAGGAGCTGACCGGTCTGCTCGGCTCGACCCTCCCCAACCGCGACGGCGAGGTCATGGTCGGCGAGGACGGCAAGGCCACCCTCTTCGACGGTCGCACCGGCGAGCCGTTCCCCTACCCCATCGCCGTCGGCTACATGTACATCCTGAAGCTGCACCACCTGGTCGACGACAAGATCCACGCGCGTTCGACCGGTCCGTACTCGATGATCACGCAGCAGCCGCTGGGCGGTAAGGCGCAGTTCGGTGGTCAGCGCTTCGGTGAAATGGAATGTTGGGCCATGCAGGCGTACGGCGCGGCCTACACCCTGCAGGAACTGCTCACCATCAAGTCGGACGACGTGGTCGGCCGCGTGAAGGTGTACGAGGCGATCGTCAAGGGCGAGAACATCCCCGAACCGGGCGTTCCCGAATCCTTCAAGGTCCTGCTCAAAGAACTCCAATCTCTCTGTCTCAATGTCGAAGTCCTCTCCGCAGGCTCCGCCATCGAACTCCAGCAACCCGACGACGACTTCGACCGCGCCGCCACCAATCTCGGAATCACCCTCACCCACAACGAATCCCCCACCATCTCCGACCTGACCAGCTGATCCACGCGGCCGCGTGCCGCGTCCCGGCTCTCCGAGACGCGGCACACGGCTGGTCCGCCATTGCGTGGCCAGGGAGATCGCCCCCGCCCTCCTGCGGAGCGGCGTGTAACCGATCGAGAACGGGTCCCGAAGATCAGGAACGCACGGACCGAGGCAGCGAGCGTTCGTCGATCCGGAAGTCGTTGGCGGCCGCGGTGTGACCAGGCTCATGCCGGCGCGGGGCCGAGTCCCCGGTCGCGGCAAGTGTGATGCTTGTCGGATTCCCTCGGCGGTAGACCGATCGTCATACTTGATGCTGTTTTCGTGGCGAGCGGTTGTTGCTCGCCGTCGCAGTCGGATGCTGGGACCGCCCAGGGGTGCGGTTAGGGGTTCCCGGCAGTTCTGGAGATCAGGAGGGTTGATGGATCGCCGTCGAGTGGCAATCGGGATTGTTGTCACCGGTCTCGCATTGAGTGCTCCCGCCGTGGCCGGGGGCGCCGGCTCGGCCGGGGCGGCGCCGGTGGCCGAGGGGTGCCATAGCGGTACCCGGGTTCCCACCTCGGACCCCCACGAATACGACTCGTGCATCGCGGGCGAGTGGGGCAATGTGCGGCGGTGCCCGCCGTTCACGATCGTCGATCAGACCGTGGACGGCGACATCCGCTGCGTGAACGAGTGACGTTCGCGCCTGCGGCACACAGGTTCTGGGGATCGGTCTCCGGCCCCGCGCACACCTGACGGGCGCTAGCCGGCGGGGACCACCCGGGGCGCGGCCAGGCATTCCTCGACGAGCCGGACCGCGTCGGGCAGCTCGATGTGGTCTTCCGGGTAGGCCCCGAGATGGCCGCCGTCGGGGAGGATGGTGGCGACCGAGCCCAGCTCGCGGATCAGAACGGCCACGTGTTCGAGCGGGTCGGGCGCGTTGACCGGGTCGTCGATGGCCTGGAGCACCCGGAACTGCTTGGCGGCGGCACGGATTCGCGTCCAGTCGAAGTCACCCGCGAAGAAGCTCGCGAGCAGGTCGTAGCCGACCTCGTGGACCGAGGCCGAGACCAGGACGACACCGGCGAAGACCCCCGCGGCCGGATCGTACGCCTCGAGCACGCGCAACACATTGACCGCACCGATGCTGTGACCGACCAGCACGGTGTCCTCGGGCCGGCTCGCGGCAGCGGCCGACGCCAACGCCTCGCGCCACGGATCACGCTGCGGCGCATCCGTATCCGGCAGGTCGGGGATGACTACCCGATGCCCCCGGCCGGTCAGTTCGGCGCGGAAGGGGGGAAACCAGACGCTGTCCGCGCGGGCTTGCAGTCCGTGCGAGACCACGATGGTGCTCACTGCTCGATAGTCCTCTCGTCGTCGTTCCGACCATCGAGCCTGTACGACGACACTGGCATTCGACTGGCAAGGCCCCGCCGCCGTGCCGGGCGGGGGCGGTACGCCGCTATTGTGCTGCGGCGCTGATGATCTCGGTGACTACGGCCGGGCCGGACTGGTGGATGGCGTGACTGCCGGGTGTTTCGTGGATCTTCTTCGCGCCCGTGCGCTCGGCCGTCGAGAGCTGGGCGCCGGTCGCCTTCTCTTCGACACTGATCGGACAGGACCGAAACCAGGAGCCGGGCGAGCGCCGGGAATCCGTCAGATGACGTACGTATGCCGTTGCAGGGCATCACGCAGCGCACCGCGGCGGGTGATCCCGAGCTGTGATCGTCCAGCGGCTCGACCTCCCGGATCCGAAACCCGCTGCGCGTGAACGCATCACCGGCATCGGAGCGCACCGCCGCCAGCAGCCGGATATGTCTCCCAGGCGGCGCAGGGCGTAGATCAGCACCATGCTGCCGGCCAGACCCAGCCATTGCACGTCGTCGACCATCAGCAGCACCGGACCGCCCTCGGTGCCGGCCCAGACCCGCAGCAGCGCAAGGGTTGCCGAGCCGGCGAGCAGGGTCGTGGGCAGACTGCCCGGCTCCGGCCTCATGATCACGCGCATGGCATCCCGGTGCGACACCTCGAGCCGGTCGAGGTATCCGGCCATCGGTTGCAGTAGTTGGCTCGAGGCGCCGAACCGTAGGCCCGCCTCGAATTCCAGGGCGGCCGCAGGCAGCACCCGGGTACCGTTCCAGGCCGCGATCTCGGCGGCCGCGTCCAGCAGCACGGTCTTGCCGACCCCGGCCTCACCGTTGAGCACCAGCACGATGTCATCGCCCGGGACGCCGGTGACGAGGGCGGAGATCACCTCGATATCGACCGCCCGATCGACCTGCATCCGCCACCGCTCTCCCACCGCACCACATCGTCCCGATCATTCCGACCACGCGGCATTCCAGGCCCGCACATTTCGGGGAATACCCGGCGAATCCGCCCACTCGGTGGGCGCAGGTGCGAGCAGGGTGCCGCCCGTGAATTGCACCGCGAGCTGGGCATCGACGGTTTGGCGCGTGAGGTGGCGACAGCGGGCAATTCCGACCGCCGAAACCGGGCGCTGATCGGGCAAACTCCTGGAGATCCAACAAGTGAGCGCACGCTCAGGACATTTGACCAGTTGCCTATGAATTGCCAAGAGGGCCGATACGTTACATCAAACCCTTTGTTACACATATCAACTCGAATAGCTCCGAGGTGACCATCCCCACAGCACCGAAACGGCGATTCCGGTTGAACGCCCAACCTGGAATCCGTAAAGTTACTCACTAGTTAGGCACGAAGGTGTTCCTACCTCGGCCCGACATTCTGCTAGGGGGCCAATCACATACCGTCCGCATCCACCGACGCATGTCGGACGAACACCGTTGGATACCAACAGGTTCGTATTTAAGGAGGGGACGATGGTTTCCTACATCGTCACGGGCGGAACCGGATTCCTGGGCCGGCGCGTTGTCGCCGCGCTGCTGGAGCGCGACCCGGAGGCCGTGGTCCACGCACTGACGCGTGAGGCCTCGGTGGCCAAACTGCGCGAGCTGGCGGCCGGCTGGGGCGCCGAGGATCGGGTGTTCCCACTGGTCGGAGACCTGGCCGCGCCGGGACTGGGCCTGCCGGCGGGCGCCGGCGGCCGTTTCGCGGAGGCCCCCCGGGCCGATCACATCATCCATCTCGGCGCGGTCTACGACATGACCGCCGACGCCGAGGTCACCTACGCCGCCAATGTGCAGGGCACCCGCTCGGTCATCGACCTGGCCCTGGAACTCGGCGCGGTCCTGCACCACGTCTCGTCGGTCGCGGTCGCGGGCGATCACAAGGGCAAGTTCTTCGAGGACGATTTCGACCTCGGTCAGGGCCTGCACTCCCCCTATCACCGCACCAAGTTCGAGGCCGAGAAGATGGTCCGGGAGGCCGCGGGCCTGCGCTGGCGGGTGTACCGCCCGGCCATCGTGGCCGGCGACTCCCGCACCGGCGAGATGGACAAGATCGACGGGCCGTACTACTTCTTCCCCGCCATCGCGGGGCTGGCGGCGCTGCCCTCGGAGCTGCCCCTGCCGATCCCCGACCTGGGCGCCACCAATATCGTTCCGGTGGACTACGTGGTCGACGCCATGGTCGAGCTGATCGGCAAGCCCGGGCTCATCGGCCGCACCTTCCACCTCACCAATCCGGAACCGCAGCCGTTCACCGAGATCTACAACGCGCTCGCCCGCGCGGCCGGCGCGCCGACCGCCATCGGCACCGTGCCGGGCTCGCACACCGCGCTCAACGCCCTCGGCGGGTTGCCGGGCGTCCCCGCGGTGCGGGACTTCCTGCTGGAGCGCTTCGGCATTCCCGCCGAGGTGGCCCCGCACACCTCCTTCGAGTCGACCTTCGTCTCCGAATCCACCCGGGCGCAGCTGCGTGGCAGCGGCATCGAGGTGCCGGCGTTCGAGGACTATGCCGCCACCCTGTGGAAGTACTGGCGCGCCAACCTGGATCCGGATCGTGCCCGCCGCATCGAGGGCGATCGCCTCGCGGGCCGCATCGTGCTGATCACCGGCGCGTCCACCGGCATCGGCCTGGCGACCGCGCACGCGGTGGCCAAGCGCGGCGCGACCGTGCTCATGGTGGCGCGCACCGAGGAGGACCTGAACGCCGCGGCCGCCGAGGTGCGGGCGGAAAGCGGTGCGGCGCAGGCGTACATCTGCGACATCACCGACGAGAAGTCGGTGGAGCTGCTGGTCAAGCAGGTGCTGGCCGATCACGGGCACGTCGACTACGTGGTGAACAACGCGGGCCGCTCGATCCGCCGCTCGGTGCTCAACTCCACCGATCGCATGCACGACTTCGAGCGGACCATGGCGGTCAACTACTTCGGCGCGGTGCGGCTCATCCTGGCGCTGCTGCCGTCCATGCGGGAACGCCGCTTCGGGCACTTCGTGAACATCTCCTCGATCGCGGTGCAGACCAAGGTGCCGCGGTTCGCGGCGTACGTGGCCAGCAAGTCGGCGCTGGACAACTTCAGCGAGATCGCGGCGGTCGAGAACGCCGACGCCGGAATCACCTTCACCTCGGTGCGCATGCCGTTGGTGCGCACGGCCATGATCGCGCCGACCGACCTGTACAAGTCCATCCCGGTGCACAGCCCGGATCAGGCGGCCGACATCGTGGTGCGCGCGCTCGAGCACCGGCCCAGCCGCATCGACACCCCCATCGGCACCTTCGCCCAGTTCGTCGACACGGTCATGCCCTCGGTGAAGCGCGCCATTCTGCACCAGGGCTTCCGGATGTTCGGCGAGTCCAAGGCCGCGCGCACGCCGGCGCCGCTCGCCCCGGCGAGTACCGAAACCGGCACGGAGAACGCCGAAACCGCCACGGAGAAGCCGGAATCGCGCAGCCCGCTGCTGGCGCTGGCGCCGATCGTGCAGCCGCTCATGGGCCTGCCCGCCCCGGCCGCACGCATCACCAACCGCATTCCGGGTCTGAACTGGTAATCAGCCCGTCCGCCGACACGGTTCGGCCCCGGTGTGGAACAGCACACCGGGCCGGCCGTTGTTCGGTATCCGCGGTCCGGTGGTGGTCGAGGCCCCAAGTGCCGTGACACCTGACGCCCCCCGGAACCGCGGATACCCGGACCCGCTCCGGGGTCTCGTCAGCAAGTCCACGAGACCGCCCGGGAGCCGGGCCCTTTCCCCTCCCCGGGGTCAGATGCGGTCCGCGGCGAAGTTCGCCGCGTCCACCAGATCGCTGCCGTAGGCGACGTGCGCGTTGGCGTCGACGCCGGAGCCGCAGATGGGATCGCCGCGGGTGCACCAGTCCCCGGTGCGGAACTGGTACGCGCCGGGCACATTCCAGCCCAGGCCGCGCATGGGGTCACCGAACAGCAGCACCGCGGCGACGCGCTCGCCGAGGTAGTCCGGCAGCTGCACGCGGCCCGGATACCAGGACACCACGCCGGTGCCCAGTGCCGCGTGCACGACCGCCGCACCCTGCGAGTAGCCGATCAGGACGAACTCCTGGCCCGGGCAGGCCGCGGCCGCAGCGGCCAAGTGCCCCACCAGATCCGCGCTCCCCGCGCCCACATCGAACGAATAGTCGGCGGGGTAGTTCACGCGATAGGAACTTGTCGAAACGGGCAACCGATCCTGCAGCATGCCGTAGAGCGGATCGCCGATCTCGACGCCGAGCCAACCGGGTTCGCCTGTGCCCCTTGCCACTACGACGTCCACGGCGGCGCATCCCTCGTCCGCATGGGCTCTCGCTGGTGGAACGAACACGGTCGCGATCGTCAGCATGATCGCGAGACCCCGAGCCGTACGCCATTTTCCAGGCAGCAATACCTTCCGGTCGCCCATTGTCCTCACCTCTCACGTCGTTGTGAGAAGCCCAGTGACTCTTGTCATTGACTAGAGACCGATCACCGGGCCATGTGACCCAAGGTAGGAAGGGTCCAGGAGGGCGGCAACGAATTCTACTGGAGAGACACCTGATTGGTACCCAAACGTTTCATCATGAAACTTGTTATCTACGTGCTACTTTGGGGCTACGAATCGGCCACGTACGGAATCCGAACCACACCGCGAACCACACGCAAAATGAAACTAGTTCTCATAGTGTGTTGGTATGGAACGACTTACCGGACTCGACGCGAGCTTCCTCTATCTCGAAACGGACACCCAACTCCTGCACGTCTGCGCAATGCTGATACTCGACCCCGCCGCCGACGGGGCGAGCTACGAGCACGAGGCCTTCAAGGCCGAACTCGGACGGCGGCTGCACCTCATCCCGGCCATGACCCGGCGGCTGCACGCGGTGCCGCTCAACCTCGATCATCCGGTCTGGGTGCGGGATTCGAACTTCGACCTGGACTACCACGTGCGCCGGCTCGCGCTGCCGGCCGGTGCCGGGGACCGGGGACTGGCCGAACTGGCCGCCGACATCGCCGGACGGCCCCTAGACCGCGGCCGGCCGCTGTGGGAGATGTGGGTGGTCGAGGGCCTGCCGCACGGCAAGGTGGCGGTCATCTCGAAGTACCACCACGCCATCGTGGACGGCATCACCGGCACCAACATGATGATGCACCTGTGCGATGTGCAGCCGGGTGTGTCCTACACCCCGCCCGCCGAGATCGCCCCGGCCGAAACGGAACCCAATGATCTGCAGCTGGCCGGGGAGGCGCTGCTGAAGCTCCCCGGCCGGCTCGGGATGGTCGGCATGGTGCCCAGGACCGTCGGCATTCTGGGTGGTCTGGTGCAGCGGCGGCGAGGCAACGGCAGCCGCGGCATGCCCTTGCCCTTCACCGCGCCGCGCACGCCGTTCAATCGGGCAATCACCCCGCATCGCGCCATCTCCTTCGTGCAGACCGAGCTGTCGGATATCAAGGAGATAAAGACCGCCTTCGGGGTGAAGGTCAACGACGTGGTGCTGGCGGTGGTCGGCGGCGCGCTGCGCAGCTACCTCGAGGTGCACGACGAACTGCCCGAAACCTCGCTCATGGCCTCGGTTCCGGTGTCCACGCACGAGACCTCACGCCACGAGGAGGGCACCAACAAGGTGTCGACCATCTTCGCGCGGCTCTACACCGAGATCGAGGATCCAGTGGCGCGGGTGCTGGCCATCGCCGAGGACAACCGCGGGGCCAAGGAGGAGCACAATCTGATCGGCGCAGACTTCCTCCAGGACTGGGCGAAGTACGCGCCGCCCAACACCTTCCAGCTGGCCGCGCGGGCGTACTCCTCGCTCAAGCTGGCCGAGCATCACCCGGTGGTGTACAACCTGGTGGTGTCGAATGTGCCCGGGCCCAACTTCCCCATGTACTTCCTGGGGGTCCGGGTGGCGTCGATGTATCCCTTCGGGCCGGTGTTCCACGGCGCGGGACTCACCGCCACCGTGATCTCCAACAACGGGCACCTGGATTTCGGGTTCATCGCCTGCAAGGAACTGGTGCCGGATGTGGGCACCATCGCCGACGCCGTCCCCGAGGTGATCACCGCGCTGCTCAAGGCCGCGCGCGAAAAGGCCTGACCCGGGCCCGAATCCGCTACACCCGATCCACCACCGATTGAACGGCCTCGAGGAACACCGGGACAAAGACGTCCGCCTCGAGTGCGCAGGCCGCGTGACCGGCCTTGGCGAGGAAGATCTCCGCCCCCGGAATCGCCTTCGCCATCTCCAGCTGACGGAAGACGGGCAGCGCCCGATCCCGCGTGGTGATCACCACCGCCGTCGGCACTTTCAGGGTCGGTAGCCAGTCCGATGCATCGAAACGCCCCAGCACCGCGAGCGCCTGTGCGAGCGCCCAGCCGCTGGTGGCCCGCAGTTCCGTCATGGCCCAGCGATCCATCCGGCCCACCGGCCACGAGGATTCCGGCAGCGTGGGCAGTTTGTCGCGGCGCAGTTCGGCGCGGCGGAAGGACCATTCGGAGAACAGCGTGGCAGTGGCCGACCAGCCGCGATGGAAGGCGCGCTCGCGCCACTTCTCTTGGAAACGGTACGTGGTGGCGGCCAGCACCAGCCCGCCCACGCGATCCGGGTGCCGGTGCGCGGTCAGCTGGGCGATCACGCCGCCCATGGAATAGCCTGCGAGAACAGGGCGTTCGACGCCGACCGCATCGGCGACGGCGACGACGTCATCGGCCAGATCGTCGAGATCGAAACGCTCGGAACGGATTCCGTGACCGTGCCAGCGCTGATCGAACAGAACCACGCGGTAGCGCTCGTTGAGTTCACGCAGGCACGGGAACCAGTTGAGCATGGCGGTGGTGGCCATGCCGTGCAGCAGCAGCACGGTCGGCGAGTCCGCGGCCGGACCCGGCAGGTCGACCACGTAGGTCGAGCCGCGGCCGGGCAGCTCCACCATCGCACCCTGCGGCACCTCGGTCAGCCGGGAGATGCGCGGCGAGAGCCGCCGGCCACGGCGGGGCGCGGCGGCGGGCATGGTCAGGTCCGAGCTGGGGTTCGTCATCGAAGGCCTCCCGGCGCACCGCTTCGGCGGTCGAAATGGAACACGTTTCACTTGATGATGCCATACCGGGGCCGGACCTGCGGGTTACGGTTTGCAGGCGTCCGGGGCGACGACTGTGGTCACGACCACCGGAGCGGTCGACGGGGGCGCGGTGACGGGCGGGTCGGCGGGGATCTCGTAGAGGTGAATTCCGGTACGGCGCACCTGCCCCGGATCCAGGGCGACGCCCGAGACGAAGGCGGCGTGACCGTAGATATCGGTCACCTCGGCCGTGAAGGGGCCCGGACCCAGACCGGAGAGGTTCCAGTAGTTATCGCTGCCACGCCGCAGGGGCCGGTAGTCACCGCTCGAGGCGGGACGCAGCGCGACCTGCTGGATGGGATTTCCGGTGCCGGAGAACAGGATTCCGATCCAGCTGGGCGAGGAGCCCGGCTGCACGCGGTAGAAGAGTTCGGGAGCCGGATCGGGGTCGCGCACCTGGCTGACCCGGATCTGCGCGACACCGTCGTCGGCCTTGGCGATGGCCTCGAAAGCCGAACGGCTCAAATCATATTGATCCGGGCCGCAACCGGGACAGCGGTCCACGACCTGGGCGCGGACGCTGCCGAGCGGGCCGTCGATATCGACGTAGGAGCCGCAGGGGGCGGAACCGTCGTACTGACCGGTCGGGACCCCGACGTAGTAGCCGTCCAGCGGCAGATCGGGCAGCGAGCATGCCACGCCCTGATCGAAGGCGTAAAACAGGGCCTCGCCCCGTTCCGGGGCCGGTTGCGACTCCTGGATTTGAATCTGCTGGGGAGTAACCGAACTCAGCGCAGCAGCGGCGGGAAGCGTGATGTCGGTTGTGGCGGGCAAGGCCGTCGTACAACTGAGCGACTGCGGTCTTATCCACCACGTGGCCAGACCTACCACCACCGATCCCACCAGAATTGTCCACAACCATGGCCTGCCAGAATGAACCTGTTCGTTTCCGGTGCGGTGCATGGCCGATCCCCAACCCTCCGTATTATATTTGCTGAATCGATGCTGCACTCCTCCCCAGGAAAGCAGCCAACGCCGTTTCACCGGGCTCGAATCGGAAAGTCAGAGTGAAATAGGCGGCGTGTTGCCGGTGTGTCCTGGAGTTAGAACCGCAGTCCAGGGCGCTTCGTATGTCCGTGTATCCCGCATCTCCGGATGCCCGATCGCCTCAGGAGACCGCCGCCATGGCCGAGCTCGCGCCCTTCTACCGGCAGGTCCAGTCCCACTACGACCTATCGGACGCCTTCTACGCACTGTTCCTCGACCCGACCATGACCTACAGCTGCGCCTACTTCGACCGCGCGGGCATGAGCCTGGAGGAGGCCCAACTGGCCAAGATCGATCTGACCCTGGGGAAGCTGGGACTCGAGCCCGGCATGACACTGCTCGACGTCGGCTGCGGGTGGGGGTCGACCATGATCCGTGCGGTGCTGACCTACGGGGTGCGGGTGATCGGATTGACCCTGAGCCGCAACCAATTCGAGTCGGTCCAGGCCCAGCTGCGGGAACTCGGCATCTCCGAAGCCGAAGTGCGGCTGCAGGGCTGGGAGGAATACGAGGGCACCGCCGATCGGATCGTCAGCATCGGTGCCTTCGAGCACTTCCGCAAGGAGCGGTATGCGGAATTCTTCACGCGGTGCCATCGGATGCTGCCCGCGGACGGACGCATGCTGCTGCACACCATCATCGGACGTACCGTGGCCGAGCTGCGGTCCGCCGAGATTCCGGTCACCCGCGAGGATGCGCTGTTCCACATCTTCGTCAAGCGGGAGATCTTCCCCGGAGGCCAACTGCCGCAACCCGATACGGTCCCACGGGAGGCGGAGGCGGTAGGCTTCCGGACCTCGCGGATCCAGTCGCTGCGGCCGCACTATGCCAAGACCCTCGACCTGTGGGCAGCGGCGCTGGAGTCGCACCACGACGAGGCGGCCCGGATCACCTCCGAGGAGGTCTACCAGCGGTATATCCGGTACCTGACCGGGAGTGCGCACTACTTCCGGGCGGGCCACCTGGACGTCATGCAGTTCACCCTCCAGAAGTAGGCACCAGGACCGCTGCGCCCGCGAATCGCCCGTGGGCCAGATCCCCGAGGGCCCGGTCGGCGGCCTCGAGCGGGTAGGGATGAACGGTCACCTCGAGGCGATGCTCGCCCGCGAAAGCGAGGAAATCCCACGCGTCCTGCCGAGTATTGGCGGTGACCGATCGAATCTCCCGCTCCTGGAACAGATGTCGCTGGTAACTCAGCGGCGGAATGTCGCTGAGGTGGATTCCGGCGATCGACAGCACCCCACCGCGATCCAGCGCCGCCAGGGCGGGCAGCACCAGATCGCCCACGGGCGCAAAGAGAATCGCCGAATCGAGCGGTTCGGGGGGTGCGTCGGCGGCACCCTGCGCCGAGGCCGCGCCCAGCTCCAGCGCGAGCTCCTGGGCCTCCTTGTCACGGGTCATCACATGGACTTCCGCACCCTGCGCCAGCGCCACCTGCGCAGCCAGATGGGCGCTCCCGCCGAAGCCGTAGATACCGAGACGTCCACCCTGTGGTACCGCCGCCCGTCGCAACGCTCGGTACCCGATGATGCCCGCACACAGTAGCGGTGCGAGCTCGGCATCGGCGTACCCGCCGGGCAGGGGTAGCGCGTAATCCGCTGGTACAGTGGCGAATTCGGCGTATCCGCCGTCGGCGTCCCAGCCGGTGTAGCGCGACTCGGGGCACAGATTCTCGGCACCCCGGCGGCAGAATCGGCACACGCCGCAGGTGTGGCGCAGCCAGGCGATCCCGACCCGGTCGCCCACCAGGATCTCGCCGTCCACCCCTTCCCCCGCCTCGACGACCTCACCGACGACCTCGTGCCCGGGGACCACACCCCGCCGGTGCACCGCCAGATCGCCCTCCGCGACGTGCAGGTCGGTGCGGCACACACCGCACGCCAGCACCCGCACGAGCAACTCTCCCGCTGCCGGTTCGGGCACCGGGAGCTCATCGAAGATCACGGGCCGTTCATCGATCGGCCCCGGGCGCTCGACCCGCCAGGCTCTCATCGTCGCCATCTCCTCAGTCTCCTCCCCGGCAACGGCTGGCGACGGCACCCGCGCCGACCTGATTCCCGGGGCCCGGAGTGGGTGATGCCCGAGGCCCTGACCCTGGGTTTCGGCGTGCACATCGTCGGCGACCGGCTGCCCTCGGACAAGCCCCGGAAAAGACCGGGGCGACGATCGGCCCGAGACCAGTTATTCTGCAGCCTGATCGACGCCCGGCATCGCCGAAATTCGGTTTTTGCCGGGCGTCTTTTCGTGGCCCGGGAGGGATGGATGTCAACGATCGACGCGGCGCCCGAGGTGGGTGCCGCCGAGCCGGCCGCCGAGCCGGTGCCGTTTGCCTGGCGCGGCGTGCTCGCCGTGTCCGTGGGCTTCGCCATTGTGCTCGGCGTGCCCGCGGCGCGCATCAACTACTTCGGCGATGAGCTGTACTTCGTGGCGGCCGGCCGGCGGCTGGCGTGGGCCTATCCGGATCAGGGGCCGCTGGCGCCGTTCGTCGCGCACATCATGGATGTGATCGCGCCGGGTTCGGTGCTGGCGCTGCGGATTCCTGCGCTGTTGCTGATGGCGGCCGCCGCGGTGGTCGCGGCTGCTACCGCGCGCGAACTGGGGGCGGGGGCGCGGTATCAGGTGCTCGCCGCAGCGGCCTACGCGGTCTCGCCGCTCGCGTTCAATCAGATGCAGCTGATCACGCTGACCTTCGACATTCCCCTGCAGGCGGCGATCGTCTGGCTGCTGATTCGCTGGGTGCGGACCCGGCAGGACCGACTGCTGATCGTCGCGGGCGTGCTCGCGGCGGTGGCGTTCCAGGCCAAATGGATGATGCCGGGTGTGTGGGCGCTGCTGGGTCTCGGCGTGCTGATCGCCGGACCGCGCGAGTTGCTGCGCCGCCCGGCGCTGTACGTCGGCACGCTGATCCTCGCGGTCTCGATGATTCCCGGCATCGTGTGGCAGGTGCAGCACGGCTGGGTGGAATCGCAGATGACCGAGATCATCGCCCAGGAGCAGTACGCCGCCCACACCGGACCGCTGATCTGCGCGGTGGAGATCGCCCTCCAGTGCGGCCTGCTCGGCGGCCTGCTGAGCATCCTGGGCCTGTGGGGCCTGGTGCGGCTGGAGTCGTTGCGGCCCTACCGTTTCGCCCTGATAGCGGGCATGGGACTGCTGGTGATCGTCCTGGTCGAGAACGGCCGCTCCTACTATGTCGCGGGCTTCTGGCCTGCACTGATCGGTGCGGGCGCGTTCACGCTGAGCACGGTCGAGGCGCGGCGTCAGGTGCGCAAGGTGGTGAACGCCGTGGCGGTGGTGTCGGCCGTCCTGTTCACGGCGTGGATGTGCACGATCCCGGTGCCGTACAGCTGGGCGTGGGCCCGGGACTTCACCGGGATCGATCGCCCGATCACCGACCAGGCCCAGTACTGGCAGCGCGAGTCGCTGACCGGCCCGGCCGGCTACAAAACGTTCACCAAGGTGGTCGCCGACGCGGTGGCCGGACTGCCCGAATCCGAGCGCCGCGACACCGCAGTGGTGGCGACAGCGTACGTCCAGGCCAGCGCGCTGGAGGAATTCGGCCGCCCGTACAACCTGCCGCCGGTGTACAGCCCCAACCGCGGCTTCGGCTACTTCGGCCCGCCGCCGGACTCGGCCCGCACCATCGTCTACCTCGCCGTGGACGGCGTGGGCGACAAGGAGTTCCTCTCCAAGTTCGCCTCCACCACCCAGGTCACCCGCCTCGACGACCCCAACGGCCTCCCCGGCCTGGAACGCCTGGTCACCGTCTACGTCTGCCACGACCCCCTGCAGCCCTGGTCCCAGGTTTGGCCGAGCCTGATGACCCTCACCTTCCCCAACGGAATCTGAGCCACTCGAGCCGGTGTGCGGCCGCGGCGTCACCCGCCGCGGCCGTACTCGTTTCGCTCGAGGACGGCTTGCGGCGGTGATTCCTCGGCGGCGGGGTGGGGTCAGAGGGACATCTTGCCGTTGTCGACGGTGTAGATGGCGCCGTGGACCGCGGAGGCTTCCTCGGAGCAGAGGAAGGTGATGACGTTGGACACCTGGGCCGGGTCCATGAGGCCGCGGGCGGACGCGGTTTTCATGATGAGGGTGTAGTCGGGGTCCGCCGGGAAGGTGAAGTTCTCCAGGAGGGGCGTGGTCATGCCGCCCGGGCAGACGGCGTTGATCCGGATTGCGCTGCTGTCGAATTCGAGGGCCATGGCCCGGGTGAGGCCGATGAGGCCGTGTTTGGCGGCACAGTAGCCGGCCGAGTAGGCCTGGCCCTCGAGGCCCGCGATCGAGGCGACGTTGACGATGCAGCCGCCGCGCTCGAGCAGCTGCGGGAGCGCGGCGCGGGAGAGGAAGAACGGCGCACTCAGGTTGACGGCCAGGTCGTACTGCCACTCCTCGTCACTGACCTCAGCGGTATGCCGCATGGCGTGCGCCCCTGCCGCATTGACCAGAATGTCGATCCCGCCGAACCGTTCCACACACGCCCGCACCACCTCCGCGGACGCGCCCGGATCAGTGAGATCCGCTGCCAGCCAGGCCGTTTCACCTCCGTCGAGCGCCGCCTTCAACCGTTCCTCGTCGCGCCCCACACCGAACACCCGGGCTCCGCCGTCACGCAGCGACTGCGCCACGGCCCGCCCCAATCCGGAGGATGCCCCCGTCACCACCGCGACCCGGCCCTCGAACCGCCCGGCACCATTGCCCGCCATACCGTCTCCATTCCATCCCCGGGCAGCCACGAAACCGCCACCCGCTCGAGCGGCCTCCAACGTAGCTCAGCCGGTAGCGATGACCGACAGCCTCATCGGGCCCTGTCGAAGACGAATAGGTCGCACCCGCCGAAGGGCACCGGCCGGCGGTCCGGTTCGAAGGCGATCTCGCGTAGCCCGCCCGCTCGCGCCGCGGTCCGGACGTCGTCGCGGGACAGCACGCGCCGTACCTGGAGGGCGATACCGGCCGCCATGCCGGAATCCACGAAGCCGACCAGCCGGGAGAGCTGAAAGGCCAAGCGGCCGAAGAGGAATCCGCGCACCAGCAGCGACGCGCGGCCCAGCCGGCCGCCGGAGGTGGACTGGAGCACGATCACGCGCGCCGCTACTCGGGCCGTCTCACCGAGCACGGCCGCGGGATCGGCGGGGAACTGCAGGACGTGCAGGACCAGCGCTGTCTCGAAGGCATCACTGGGAAACGGCAGCACGCCGTCCGCGCACAGCACCGGCCCGTGCCCCACGACATGCATGTCCACGACATCGGTTTCGATCACGTCGAGCCCGGTGATCTTGCGCAGGAGGTCTGCATTGTGCCCGGTCCCGGAGCCGACATCGAGCACCCGTCCGGCCGCAGGCAGGTACGGTGCGATCCGCTCGGCGATGCGCGCCGCCCGCTCCTCCGCCGCCCGTTCGAGCCGGGCCTTCACGCGACTCGCTCCGCCGTGAGCAGCTCCCGCACCGGCGCGGGCCGTCTCCCCCGCACGTCCCCGGCCCGCGCCCACCCGACTCGGTATCGAAAGCCGAGTTCCGCCAGCAGCTTCGGATCGTGGAACAGCTCGGTCGCCTCGAAGCCCACAGTTGGTCTCCTCCCCACCCGGCGAACATAGCATCGCCCCCGGACGGCCCTGGGCAGCCGCGCACGACGGGCCGCCTGGCCTGGAGGTGGTCGGTTCGGCACAGTGCGATCGGACCGAGGGCGGCGGGTTGGGCCGGTGCGGGCGAGGTCATTCCGGGTCGCCGGCGAGTGCAATCCGGAGGAAGGAGACCAGTTGGTTGCGAACGCGGTCCTGGGTGAGCCCGTCGGATCCGGCGCGTAGGGCCGACAGCAGCGCCGAGACCAGGATCGAGAGCAGGACCTCCCCCGCGATCTCCGGATCGAGCGACGGGTCCAGGTACCCGTGGGCGATCCCGCGCTGAACGACCTCCACCGATTGCGCCCCATAGGCGCGGGCATGGCGCAGGCAGCGGTCCAGGACTCGATCGTCGATCGAAGAGGCCTCCAGCAGAAAGAAATTCACCAGCCCAGGTTCGGTCTCGACCAGGTCGTAGCAGCGGTCGACGACGCGGGCGTAGCGCGCGCAGAAGGCGTCGAGGGTGGCGGGGATGTCGTCCCCCTCGGGCCCCAGCAGGCGGGCGCGGATGAGAGTGAAGCAGTGGTCGATGACGGCGTCGAGGATGTCGCGCTTGTTGGCGAAGTAGTTGTAGAAGGTGCCGTGGCTGACCCCGGCGGCCGTGGCGATGTCGTCCACGCCGATGCCGCGGAAGCCGCGCATAACCACCAATTCGTAGGCCGCGCCGACCAATTCGGCCCGGCGCTGCGCGGCGCGCGGGTGGTGGGCGCGCTCTGCCCGGCCGGCTGTCACGGCGGGGCGCTCCGGGGGCGCAGGGTCTTGTCGAGGACGTCGAACACCGCGGTCATGCTGCGCTCGCGGATGCCCGGATTGCCCGCGCCCAGCAGTTCCCGCATGATCCACGGCCCGACCATGGTGAGGATGGTGTGCCCCAGCACGTCCGGGTCGATATCGGGACGAATCCACCCTTCCTCCCTGCCGCGTGTCAGTTCCCCGGCGATGAGCGAGGCGGTCAGCGCCTCCAGCCCGAGCAGCCGGTGCGCCAGCTCCGGATCGATGGCCCCGGCCTCCACCACCAGCAGCCGCAGCATCTGTGGTTCCCGTTCGAGCAGATCCCAGAGCCGGTCCAGGGCCGCCCGCACCGCCGCCACCAGCTCGCCGACCTCGCCGGCGGCGCCCAGGACGGTGTCTAGTTCCATGGCGTCGGTCACCTTCTCGACGCCGAGATCGATGACGTGGTCCAGGATTTCGCGCTTACTGCCGAAGTAGCGGTAGACAGTGCCCTGCCCGATGCCGGCGCGGGCGGCGACCTCGGAGATGGCGGTGGCCTCGTAGCCGTCGGCGGTGAAGACCTCGAAGGCGGCCTCGACGATCTGCCGGCGGCGCCGCGACGGGAGTTCGGGCTGCGGCGGCCGCCCGATGTGTCGCGCGGCTATTTCGCGGCCCCGCCCTTCTGGCCGAGGTCCTTGGGGCCGTAATCGGTGACCAGCCAGTCGCCACCGCTCTTGGCCACGGTCAGCACCAGCAGGTTCGGCACGGTCGCCGGGTCGGTCTGCTGTACGTTCTGGGTCTTCTGGGTGGCGTAGACGGTGACGGTGTACTGGTCGTTACCCCTGGCCTCCACCGAACTGCCGACCACGTCGCCGGTCGCCACCACCTGGGCGTCGGTCATGATCTTCGCCAAGGTGTCGTGAACCTGGGTGTACCTGTCGCGCAGCGCATCCGAGGTGCCGCGCTCCACGCCGTCGAAGAAGGCGGGCAGGTTGCGGTAGTCGTAGGTCAGCGAGCGCAGGGTGTAGTCCTTGGCCACCTGCGCGGCGCGGTCGCGATCGGCCTGGCCGTTCTTCAGCGCGTGGTAGTCGCCGGACGAGTTGTGCCAGAGCACGCCGAGGACCACGGCCACCACCGCGAGCACGGCGGCGGCGACGGTGACCACCGGGTAGGCGCGTTCGCCGAAACTCTTGGCGGGCACGGCTTTCGATGGCTCCGGGACCGGAATCGAAATCGGTTCCACCTCGCCGGTCTGCTCGGGTGTGCCGGTCTGCTCGGTCTCGCCGGTCTGCTCGGTCTCGTCGTTGTGCGCGGTGTTCTCGTTCTCACTCACGAATTGCCTTCTCTCTACCGAGGAATGTCGATGGCCACATGGGCGGCGCCGTCGCCGGGGAACACCGTGGACAGCAGGTCCACGATCGAGCCGGCGGCGACGCGCAGCGGTTTGATCGCGCTGGTCGCGGGTTTCAGGACGGTGGCGAGATGACTCAGGTCGGGCCCGATCAGCTGCAGATAGTCATTGATCTTGGTGACCAGCGGCCCGATCGGATCGTCATAGATCTTCTCGCCGATGTAGGAGTAGTTCTGGAAGGCGGCGATAATGTGCAGCAGCTCCGGCAGCGCGGTGTCGATGTCCCCGGCCGCCGCACTCAGGGTGGGGGCGCGCCCGTCGAATTTGTCACCGAGGTTCTGGACGTTCGCGTACAGCCGTGCGATGGCATCGCGCTTGTCCCGCAACAGGTTCGCGGTGCCGGCCAGCGCCTTGGTCAGGTTGGCGACATCGGCGTCGCGGCCCTCGAATCCGGATGCCACCGTGGTGGCCAGGCTCTGCAGCTTGGCCGGATCCAGTTGCGCGGTCAGCGCGTCCAGCTTGGCGAGCGCGTCACCGACCGTGGTAGCGATCTCGACCTGCCGGTTCGGCACCACGCTGCCGTCGTGCAGGAACGGCCCCTGGGTGCCGCTCGGCCGGAAGTCGAGGAACTGTTCCCCCGCCGCCGACAGGTTGGCGATCTGCACCACGCTGTCCACGGGAATCCGGTATTTCGAGTCGTATTCGAGGGTGACGGCCAGTCCACGCCCGGTGGCCCCGATATCACGGACCTTGCCGATGGGCAGGCCGCGCAGCGTCACCTCGGAGGTCTTCATCAAGCCGCCGGAACTGTCCAGCAGCACGGTGACGGTGTTGTTCTGGCGGCGCGGGTCCAGATTCAGCACGCCGACGGCCATGTAGCTGCCGCAGACCAGGGTGAGCACCAGCAGCATGACCAGCGAAACCGGCCCGGAGAGTGAGAGTTTCATCTAGGGCACCATCCCGATCGAGCGCAGTGTGGTGATCAGCTGGTCGGCCTGCGCATCGGCGGACACCTGCTGCACCTTCACGTCCGGGGCGCTGAGGAAGGGAATGATCTTCTCCTTCAGCAGGGTATGGAAGGTGTCGAGGTCGGCCGCCAGGGTCAGGTCGGCGTATCCGGCCGTGACCGCGGTAGGCGCGAGGACCGACACGATCGACCGGAAATCGCCGACGTGCGGCAGCAGCAGGTCGCCGGCGTTCTTGGCCAGCGGGCCGCCGCTGATGATCAGGTTGACCACCGCCAGCAGCACATCCGACAGACCGGCGGCCCGGTCGGGCCCGAGCGTGAGGATCTGATCCACCGCGCCGCGACCGGATTCCAGCTTGGCGGTGATCTGCTGAGCCGAGGTGAGGATGCGATTCAGATCGTCGGTGTGCGAGGCGATGTCGTGCAGCGCCGCGCGGCCCGCCGCATTGATCCGGTCCAGCTCGGCCGGATCCGACGGGAACGCCGCGTTCACGTCGGTGACCAGCTTCTGGATATCGGACCAGCGTCCACCGGTGATGATGTTGGATAGTGCCCGCAGAATGTCCTCCACATTCGTGGCGGGAATCGTCTGCGACATCGGGATCACATCACCGTTGGCGAGGAACGTGGTGTCCGCGTGCTGGGGCGCTTCCAGCGCGATGTGGATATCGCCCAGAATCGTGGACTGCCGCAATTCCGCGGTCGTGTTCTTCGGCAGTTTGGCGTCGGTGTGTAGTTTCACCGTCGCCACCGCGGTCGTACCGATCAGATCGATGTGGTCGAGCATGCCGACCTCGACACCGTCGGCGATCACCTTGGCGCGGTCCGGCAGGTTCAGCACCGAGCCGAATTCGATTCGGACGGTGTAGGTGTCGCCGGAGGGATAGGTGCCCGGAATCGGGATGTCGGTGGCTTTCACCCCGCAGCCGGTCAGGACGAGCGTGGCCGCCATGATGACCGGCGCCAGCCGGATCGCGGTGTGTCTCAGAACCGGTGCGCGCCTCATTTCGCACCCACCTGCGGGAGCTGGGCCGCCAGTGGCGGCAGGGCGGCCAGCAGCGAATTGATGTCGCCCTCGTGCTGCTGGACGAAGGTGTGTGCCTGCGGCAGTACCGTATCCAGCAGCCCGTAGATCTGCTGATCGTATTTGCCCACATTGCGGGCGATCACCGGCAGGAATTCCACCGCGATATCCACCGCGCCGGAGAATTCGGCCGAGAACTGCCCGATCAGCTGGAGCCCGGCGCGCAGATTGTTCAGCACCTCGGCCATATCCGGCCAGTTGGTCACGAACATGGTGGTGAGCTGGTCCAGATTGTCGACCAGCCGCCGGAAGACGGCATCCTTCTGGGTGGGATCGCCGATCACCGCGGACAGCCGCTGCAGCAATTGATTCCACTGCCGCCCGGTGCCGTCGATGGCATTGTTCGCCGCGGTGAGGGTGTCGTCGAGCAGCGTGTCGGGTTTGCCGCCGGTGCTGCCGCCTCCGGTCAGATCACCGGCCAGTTTGCCCATGGCGTCGAGCGCCTCGCTGATGCCGATCGGCGTCCTGGTCCGCTCCAGCGGAATGCATTGCGAGGTGTCGAATCGGGTGCCGCCGGTGTACGGCTTGGTGAGTTCCACATGCCGGTCCGTCACAATGGAACTCGACATGGTGACGGCCTGGATATCGGCCGGGAGTTTCACCGAATCCTCGACGCTCATGGTGACCCGCATGCGGTCGCCCAAGACCTCGATCTTGGAGACGGTGCCGACCTCGACACCGAGCATGGTCACACTGTTGCCCTGATACAGGCCGACGGTATCGGTGAATTCCGCGCATACGCTCTGTCTCGGATCGCGTTTCGAGTTCGCCCACGACACCCCGGTCACCCCGGCGGCCACGACCGCGACGGCGACCCCGGCGGCGAGTGCTGCTCTGCCCCATTTCATTCAGCACGCCTTGCCTTCGTAGGGAATGCACAGCTGGACTCCGGCGGCCGGCTGATCCACTTTCAGCTGAGTGCCCAGCATCCCGTTGAGCCGGTTGATGACATCGCGCATCCCGTTGATGACGGTGTCGATCCGATCCGGGTCCGCGGTCACCTTGGAGACCAGCTGCTCGAATTGCGTCACGGACGGCTCGATGCTGTCGCCGTAGGCCATGATCGGCCGGTGCAGGATGACCAGCAGCCTTTTGAGCAGGTTGAACATGCCCACGATGTCGTCCTTGCGATTGCCCAGCTGGTCGGCGACGGCGCCCAGCTGTTTCACGAAATCCGCGAGCAGCGCCTTGTCGTCGGCGATGGCGGCGATGTACTCGTCGGAGACGTTCAGCGCGCTGTTCAGCTGGTCGGTGCGCTCGGCGAGCAGCCCGGTCAGTTCGTCGGCATTGCCGATGACCCCGCGCAGCGCGTCGGGCTG
The DNA here is from genome assembly GCF_044766925.1 of Nocardia sp. NPDC101769. Classification (NCBI taxonomy): domain Bacteria; kingdom Bacillati; phylum Actinomycetota; class Actinomycetes; order Mycobacteriales; family Nocardiaceae; genus Nocardia; species Nocardia sp. NPDC101769. The sequence goes on from NZ_JBIWMX010000033.1 coordinate 51,316, forward strand.
TTGCGCCAGCGCCGAATTCAGCTGCCCGATGGTGCCGCGCATGGTGGCGGCGTCGACCTTGCCGAAGATCGGGGTGCCCTTGTCGAGGATGTCGCTCAGCTCGAACGGGGTGGCGGTCCGCTCCGGCGGAATGTGCTTCGCGGCGAGTTCCTTGTCCCCGGCCGGGGACAGCGCCAGGTAGTGGCCGCCGATCGGGGTCAGCATCTTGACCTCGACCGCGGACCGATCCCCCACACGCACAGCGTGATTCACCGTGAAGCTGACCTCGACGTGGTCGCCGACGAGGTCCACCGCGCGGATCTTGCCGACATTGATGCCGGCGACTCGCACCTCGTCACCCGAGCGCGCACCACCGGAGATCTTGAAGTCGGCCACGTAGGTGCGCTGCCCGAACGGGATCACATACAGCGCCCCGGCGATGGCGAGCGCGATCACGCATACCACGACACCGGCCATCCCCCAGCGCAATTGGGTGTTCTCGTCCCCGCGACCGGTGAGCACGTCCCGAATCAGCTCACCCGCATAGGCGATCAGTGCTCTCATCAGTTGCACACCACCAGTTTCTGGTTGGATAGGATGACGCCGACCACGGCCGGGAGCGCGGCTTCACCGTGCGAGCAGGTGATGCGCGGCTGGTACCCCTGACCCGGCACCGACTGATTGAGCCCGGTCACCAATTGCGGTGTGAGGGCCAGGATTCGGGTGAGCTGATCGGTCTGCGGCACCAGCCGCCGCAGCAGCCCGTCGACCGGGCCGTAGGCGGTGTCGTAGGCGGCGCGGCCCTCCTCCAGGATCGGAATCATCGGCCCCAATACGCCTTTCGCGGTGTCGACCGCGCTCAGCATGGTCTGGGTCTTGGCCGTGAACTGGTGCAGGATGCCCGAGAGTTGCTGCACCAGATCACCGACCGCCTTGGATTTGCCGCCGAGGGAATCGGCGACCACACCCAGATTCCGGATGAGCAGCACGATCACGGCCTCGCTGTTGCGGGCGTGCTCGGTGAGCGTGTCCAGATCCGCCAGTACCGGCCCGATGCCCGAGCCGTCGCCCTGGATGACCCGCAGCAGGTTGGTTCCGAACTGGTTGAGCTGCGCCGGATCCAAGGTGTCGAACATCGGCTTGAAGCCGTTGAACAGCTTGGACACATCGAAGCTCGGGATCGTCCGCTCCACCGGAATCGTGGCTCCGGCAGCGAGTTTCACGCCAGGCTGCCCCTCGGTGAGCAATTCGACGTACCGCTGTCCGATGAGGTTCTGGTAGCGCACCGCGGCCTTGGTGTTGTCGTACACCGGGCGCGTCCGATCCACCGTGAAATGCACTCGCGCCCGAGTGCCGTCCAGCGACACCGACTCCACCTTGCCGACGGCGACGCCGGACATGCGCACCGAGTCGCCGGCGAAAAGCCCGGAGACATCGGTGAACACGGCATCGTAGGTGACCTTGTCCCCGGGAATCGGAGTGCGCAGCGCCGTCACGATGAAGGTGGTGCAGGCGGCCACGATCACCAGGAAGACGATGAGCTTGAGGGCGGATTTGGTGGTGTCGCTCACTTTGCCCCTCCCGCCAGCGAATCGGCCAGGTACGGCATGGTTTTCGCGATCAGCTCGAGTTGCAGCCGGACCCGGCCGTCCACCACCGGGAAGGCGCCGTCCATGGCCTGCAGCAGATTCGACACTCGGTTGTAGGCCGGGGCCACCGACCCCACCGACACGCTGATCGGCACCGCCAGGTCCAGAATGCTGTCGAGGATCTTCTCCAGATCCGGGTTGTTCTGCTGCAGCAGGTTCGAAAGCCCCACCAGCACGGCGTCGTTCACGCCATTGGTGGATTTGTTGGTGCGCGCCCGGTTCTCCGGATCGCCGAAGTAGGCGCTCTGCTCGAGCACGGCCAGGATGGCGTGCCCGGCCGAGGGGGTCAGGTCCCGGAACGCCCCGGTCATGTCCCCGCCGATGCGCAGGTAGTGGGCCAGGGTGCTCTGCTGCCCGTCGGCCAGCAGCTTCGCGGTCGCGAAGAACGACTGCAGTATCGGGCCCATGCTCGAGGCATTGTCGAGCAGCAGGTCGAACAGCCGGTGCACCGCCGCCGAATCCAGCACCTGGGTCAGGCGCGCGGCGCGCCGGAAGACCCCGGCCACGGTGGCATTGGTGGCGTTCGTCCCGATCTGGAGCACCGTATGCTCACGCAGCTTCCTGCCGTCGGTGCCCGGCACCAATTCGATTGCGCTGGACCCGAACACGTTCGAGGAGGTGAAGCGTGCGCTGACGTCGTCGGTGAGGGCGCCGGCCTGGCGGCGCTCGATCGCGAGATCGATGCGCTGATGCCCGTAGCCGACGGTCTCGACCTTCTCGACGGTGCCGATGGCGTAGCCGCGGAACTTCACCTCCGCGCCCGGGGCCAGGCCCTCACCCAGCGTCGCGGCATCGACGGTGACCTCGAACCGGTCCGAGAAGCCGCCCCGTGCATAGGAACTCACGACAATCGTCACAGTGACGAGCACGATGGCGACCGCCAGGCCGCGCGCCCGCAACATCCAGGGACCGGCGCTGCGGCCGGAATAGTCCTTGAACACGGCCATGTTTCACCCCGAGATCCGGATGCCGACATCCAGGCCCCAGATCACGATCGTGAGGATCATGTCCAGGATGACCACCAGCACCAGGCTGGCCCGAATCGCGCGGCCCGAGGCCCGGCCCACGCCCTCCGGGCCGCCCGAGGCGTAGAAGCCCTGGTAGCCGTGGATGAGAATGATGACGACCACGAAGATCGTCGCCTTGACCAGCGAGGCCAGTACATCGCCGGGCTGCAGGAAGGCGTCGAAATAGTGGTAGTAGGTGCCCGAGGACTGCCCGTGCAGCACGTTCACCACGGTCGCGCACGACAGGTACGACAGGATCAGTGTGAGCAGGTGCAGCGGCACGATGGTGATCACGCCCGCGATCACGCGGGTGGTCACCACGAAGGGCATGGGCCGGATGCCGATGGCCTCCAGCGCGTCGATCTCCTCGGAGATACGCATGGCCCCGATCTCGGCCGTCATGCGGCAACCCGCCTGGGCCGCAAAGCCGATGGCTGCCACCATGGGCGCCATCTCGCGGGTATTGGCGTAGGCCGAGACGAACCCGGTGAGCGGGCCCATGCCGACCATGTTCAGCGCGGTGAAACCCTCCACGCCGATGGAGCCGCCGACCGCGATGCCCAGGAACGCCAGCACCGCGACGGTGCCGCCGCCGACGATGATCGCCCCGGAGCCCCAGGTGATATCGGAGAGGATGAGCATGGTCTGGCGCCGGTAGATCCGCAGCGTGTGCGGGATGGCGGCGAGCACCTCGTAAACGAAAGTCGCCTGGTGGCCCAGGGATTCGAAGACGGACACGGGCGCCTGCGCGGTCGCGCCGATGACCCGGCCCGCCGTCCCGAGCGGCGCGTATCTGGCTGGTACCTGCGTCATCAGCCCACCTGCGTCGGGATGAACATCGAAACCAGCTGGGTGATCACCAGATTCACGCCGAAGGCGGCGATCACGCCGATCACCACCGCGGCGTTCACGGCATTGGCCACCCCGCGCGGGCCGGCCGTGGCCTCGAGTCCGCGCTGGCAGGACACCACCAGCACGATCACCCCGAAGACGATCGACTTCGCGATGGCCACCCACAGGTCGGTCAGCTTGGCGAAGGCCGCGAACGCGGACAGGTAGGAGCCGGGCGTCACGCCCTGGAAGCCGACCGCGATCACATAGCCGGTGAACACGCCCATGAAGATGATCAGCATGCACAGCAGCGGCGTGAGCGCGATCATGGCCGCCAGCCGCGGCGCGACCAGCCGGCGCACCGGGTCGATTCCCATGACGCGCAAGGCATCCACTTCGTCGCGAATGGTGCGCGCACCCAGATCCGAGGCGATGGCCGACCCGGCCGCGCCGCCCAGCAGCAGCGCGGTCACCATGGGCGCGCCCTGCCTGATCACGCCCAGCCCGCCGGCCGCGCCGGACACCGAACTCGCGCCCACCTGCTGGGTCAGGCTCCCCACCTGCACCGCCACGATGACGCCGAACGGAACCGACACCAGCACAGCGGGAATCGCGGTCACGCTGACGATGAACCAGCCCTGCTGTAGCGTGTCACGCCACGGATGGCGCAGTGTGACGATGTCGACGACCAGGAATCGGAACGCCGCGATCGCCAGCTGAATGGTGCGTCCGAATGTCCGCAACCCCGAGAGAACGAATTCGATTGCCTGCCGTACCAACGGTTCCGGCCCCCGAACAGCTTTGTCGACCAATGTTCACCACCCCACAGCCCCACTGTTGGTCGATGCCGACCGATCCCTCTGCTGACCGGTTCGAACTGACCGAGACAGTAATACAGATTTCGGACTGACGTGTCAGTCTTCACGGAAATATTCGCGGGCTTGACAGGGGCCCACCGGCCGGGGAATGATGCGCGCGCCGCGCGAATAGCGTGCCCTACCAGCATATTTCAGCAATGAGTCGGCAAATCCGAAATGCCGCTGAACCATTCGACTGGTCCAGCGGCATTCGGATTTTGCGGGCGGTTAGCTCAACTGCGGGCGCATGCCCTCACGACTGTCCGGACAGTTCGACCGCCTCGGCCAGCGGCCGGGATTCGTCCATGCAGACACCGGGATCCAGCACCGCGCCCCGGCCGATCAGTTCCTTTGCCGCCCGGAACTCCGCCGGACGGGCAATGGCCACCGCACCGGTCGCGCGGCCCGCGCGCAGCGCGAGCACCGTAGCGTCCCCGGCCTCGACCCGACCCCGCACCACCAGCTCGTCACCGGCGCGGATTACGCCCGCGAACTGCACGTTCCGGCCATATTGCATCGACCAGCCCCAGGGGACCTGGGCGGCCGCGGCGGGCAATCCGAGCATCGATCGGGCCGCCGCGGCACCCTGGGACTGGGCGCTGTTCCAATGCTCCTCGCGCCGATACCCACCCGACACGGGATCGAATCGGGTCACCGCGTCACCGGCCGCGTAGACCCCGGGCGCGGACGTCCGATAGTGCTCGTCCACCCGGATTCCGTCACCCACCGCCAGTCCGGCAGCCTCGGCGAGCCGAGTGTCCGGGACAGATCCGATCGCAACCAGCATCGCGGCCGCCGTCCAGGTGCTGTCATCATCGGCCACGGCGACCACCGCCGCACCGTCCTGTGCGAGATGCGTCAACCGGACGTCGGTGTGGATCGCAACCCCGTTGTCCGCGTGCAGCTTCCGGAGGTAATCGCCGATCGCCGCTGGCGCGACGCGCTCCAGCGGCACGGCCGCCGCGTCCAGCACCGTGACCTCCGCACCGAGCCCCCGTGCGGTTGCCGCGACTTCGCACCCGATCAGCCCGGCCCCGATGATCAGCAGCGACCCACCCTGCGCAATCACCTCCCGCAAGACCTCCGCATCCGCCCGGCCGCGCAGCGTGTGGATCCGCTCGCCCGTGCTGGGACGCCGTCCCCCGATCTCGGCACCCCTGCGGCCGAGATCGGGGCGGACCGGCGTGGCAGCCATCGACAATGCGCGCGGCCGGGCTCCGGTGGCCAGCAGGAGGGTGTCGTAGCCGATCGCCGTGCCGTCGGCCAGCCACACCAGCGCCGGGCCCGGGTCGATGGATTCGACCGTGGTGCCGGGGCGCAGGTCGATCTGGTGGGTGTGCCAGAAGTCCGCGGGCTGCACCAGGGTTCGGCGGTCCTCGACGGTGCCGGCGAGGAGTTCCTTCGAAACCATGGGGCGGCGGTACGGGTGGCCGGGTTCCGCACCGAGCAGCACGATCTCGCCGGTGTAGCCCTCGGTGCGCAGGGTGCGGGCGGCGGTGGCGCCCGCGATGCCCGCGCCCACGATGACGATGCGGCCGCTCACGCGCGGCTGACCTCGACCATCTCGAAATCGCTCTTGGCGGCGCCGCAATCCGGGCAGGACCAGTCGTCGGGGATGTCGTCCCAGCGGGTGCCGGCGGCGATCTCGTCCTCGGGCCAGCCCAGGGCCTCGTCGTATTCGAAGCCGCACTGCAGGCAGCGGAAGAGTTTGAAGTCGGTGCTCATGAGTGGTGTCCTGTCGAGGTGGAAGTGGGTTCGAAATCGACCTTTTCGCGCACCCCGCAGTCGGGGCAGCACCAGTCGTCGGGGACGGCGGACCAGGGGGTGCCGGCCGGGAAGCCTTCCCGCGGCGCACCTTTCGCCTCGTCGTAGACGTAATCGCAGACCGGGCAACGGTAGGACGACATCACGCCACCCCGTACTTCGCCAGCACGCGCACACGCTTGCGGGGCTGGATGTTCACCTTGGTGATGTCGCCCGAATAGTGCTCGAGCACCCGGTGATCCATCACCCGCCGCCACAGTGGCGGGAAGTAAGCCAGCGAGATCATGCTGGCGTAGCCGCTGGGCAGGTTCGGCGCGCCGTCCATACTGCGCAGCGTCTGATAGCGGCGGGTGGGGTTCGCGTGATGATCGCTGTGCCGCTGCAGGTGGTACAGGAAGATATTCGTGACGATGTGGTCGGAGTTCCAGCTGTGCTCCGGGGTACACCGCTCGTAGCGGCCGCTGGCGGTCTTCTGACGCATGAGGCCGTAGTGCTCGAGGTAGTTGACGGTCTCGAGCAGGGTGAAACCGTAGATCGCCTGGATCACCAGCCAGGGCAGCACCGCCGGGCCGAACACCGCGGCCAGCACGCCCCACAGCACCACCGACATCAGCCAGGCGTTGAGCACGTCGTTCCGAATCGTCCACGGGCGCTTGCCCAGTCGCTCCAGTCGCTTGGCCTCCAGCTCCCACGACGAGCGCAGGCTGCCCCACACGCTGCGCGGCAGGAAGGCCCAGAAGGTCTCGGCGAAGCGGGCACTGGCCGGATCCTCGGGCGTGGCCACCCGCACGTGATGGCCGCGGTTGTGCTCGATGTAGAAATGGCCGTAGAAGGTCTGGGCGAGCGTGATCTTCGACAGCCAGCGCTCCAATTCGTCCTTCTTGTGGCCGAGTTCGTGCGCGGTATTGATGCCGACGCCGCCCATGACACCCATGCTCAGCGCCAAGCCGATCTTGGAGACCACGCCGAGGCCGCCGTCGATGCCCAGCCAGGACAGGTCGCTCGCGGTCCACAGGTAACAGGCGACGGTCAGGCTCAGCAGCTGGAAGGGAATGTAGGTGTAGACGCAGTACCGGTAGTACTTGTCGTTCTCCAGGTACTCCATCACCTCGTCGGGCGGGTTCTGGCCGTCCGGGCCGAAGAAGCGGTCCAGCACCGGCAGCAACCCGTACACCAGCAGCGGGCCGATCCACCACCAGACCGGGGCGACGACCGACCAGCCGAGTTCGTTGAACGCCCACACCAGCACCATCGCCACGAACAGGGCGGTCGGGGGTACGAGACCGAACAACCACAGATACCGCTTGCGGTCACGCCACTGGGGGCGGGCCGAGGCCTCCGGCTCCCGGCTGCGTCCAACTCGAGAACGAGACGTCGTCATTGCCGTACTCCTTGCGTTTACACTTTCCGAAGAACTGTATTTATTAGATACACTGTGATCCAGTCTGTCAACGACGGGACGAAAGTTGAGCTCATGTACCATCGGGACGTGGTTGAAGCGCCGAACTTCCAGACAGAAATGCGGCAGTTGCTGCGTGAGCGGATCGTCGAGGCCGGGCGGCGCATCGTGATCACCGAGGGCTGGGGCGCGGTGAACATGTCGCGGCTGGCCAAGGAGGTCGGTGTGAGCCGGCCGGTGCTCTACAAGGAATTCGCCAACAAGCACGAGCTGGCCGAAGTGGTGGTCCAGCAGGAAGTCGACGAGTTCCTGGTCGGCATTGCCGAGAGCCTGGCCGCGCATCCGGCGGACGTGGCGGCCGGCATGACCCAGGCGGTCGATTTCACGCTGCGGACGGGCGCCGACAACACTTTGCTCAAGGCGGTGCTGGCCGGGCGGTCGGCGACCGACACCGCCCTGCTGCCGGTGCTGATGACCGAGACCGAACCGGTGCTGGGCCGCGCGATCACCGCGGTGTCGGCGGCCATCCGGGCCCAGTACGGGCTCACCGGGATGGACGACACCGAACTGACCTCGATCACAGAGGTGCTGGTCCGGCTCGCCCTGAGCCATCTGTTCCAGCCGACGGGCCCGATCGACCGGGCCGTCGGCCAGATCCATCGGGTGATCGTCGGCGCCTTCGGCTCGGCGCTGGAATAGGCTGCCGCACAGGCGGATCGGGCTATCTCGCCACGTCGATAGGGAATCAGGTCAGGCGCGCGGCGAGCCTGGTGGCGTTCATATGGGCGATGGCCTCGATGCTGACCATCGGGTTCACGCCGGAGGCGGTCGGGAAGCAGGAGCCGTCGGCCACCACGATATTCGGGACGTCCCAGGTGACACCGTCGGGATTGGTGGCCGAATCCGCGGGTGAGCCGCCCATGCGGGCCGAGCCCATGATGTGCAGTGCGCCCATCGAGCACCGGCCCGGCGCGTACCCGGCCGCGGCGGCCTGCGCGGCGAACTCCTCGTGCGTGCCGCTCGTGCGGGGCTCGTAGCCGACGCCGGCCTGATGGCCGGAGAAGATCCGCTCCGCCCCGGCCGCCTCCAGAATGCGTGCGGCATTGACGATTCCGGTGTGCATGTGGGCGGCGTCGCGGGCTGAGATGCGGTAGCGCACCACCGCCTCACCCCGGCGGTCGGTCTCGACCGAGCCGTGGTCGCGGTCGCGGGTGATCACGCCGACAGCGGCGGTATTGGCGAGTTTCAGCATGCGGTCGCGGTGGGTGGCCGCGCCGGTCCAGGCCTGGAAGCCCACCGACATGCCCGGGGTCATGGGCCCGGTCTCGTAGATGACCCCGTAGCCGTTCCCGTCGAGGTCACGATCTTGCTTGGAGTAGCGGGTCTGCATGCCGCCCTCCCAGGGGCGGATGTCCTCGTCGAAGACTCCGAAAACCGCTGTGGCCGGGTGCAATCGGAGGAAGTCGCCGATATTGCGGTTGCCCAGGCCGGAGCGGCGCAGCAGTGCGGGGGTCTGGATGGCCCCGGCGGCGACCACCACCGCGCGGGCTCGCACCCAGACCGAACGCCCCTCGGCCGTCACGGCTTCCACGCCGGTGGCGCTGCCATTGGCGACCACGATGCGCCGCACATCGGTGCCGACGAACAGGCGCGCGCCCGCCCCGGCCGCATCCGCCAGCCAGGTCTTGACCACCGACTGCTTCGCGCCGATCCGGCAGCCGAAACCGCAACGCCCGCATTCGATTCCGGCATCGCAGTGGGTGACATTGCGAGGCAGCGGCTCGACGTGCCAGTCCAGTTTGCGCAGGCCGCGCTCGAGAATCTCGTCGCGGTGCGAGGCGGGTGAGTGATCGAGGTTCACCCCGAGGCGCGACACCACGGCCTCGAGGGCGTCGGTGTACTCCTGCTCGGCGAACTGCCGTGCGCCCAGCCGGGCCCACTCCGCGCGGACATCGTCCGGGGTGCGGAAGGAGGTGGTCCAGTTGACCACCGTGCCGCCGCCCAGCGCGGTCCCCGCGACCAGCCCGAGCTGACCTTCCGCGGTGGCGGCCGGGCCGGGGGCGTACAGCTTCAGGAAGCCTTCCTTCTCCCCGATGCCGAAATCCGGATCGTCGTAGTACTCACCGCGTTCCAGCACCACCACCTCGAGCCCGGCCCGGGCCAGCACGGCCGCGGCGGTGCCGCCGCCCGCACCCGACCCGATGACGACCACATCGCACACGACGGTGGTGTCGGCATCCGGACGCTGCGGGCTGAGCCCCCACTGCGCGCCCTCGACCGGTCCGAAGGCGGGCGGAATGCCGATCCGATCCCACACCGGATTGATCCCGGTAGGCCCGGGCGTCAAGTAGTAGGAGGTGACCGCCGCCGCCTTCAATGCCTGGAACAGCGCCCGCTTCTGTTCGAGCCGCGAATTGGCCATCCCCAGCAGCCACCGCTCCCGGTTCTCGGCACTCAGCCGCGAGAACTTCCGCCAGCCCGCGCCGTTGAGCAACCCGAACAGCCGTGAATCCCATACGCGCATCAGCAGTTCGAACTGCCGCCGCTCCGCGTCCCGCGGATTGCGTCCGAGTAGTTCGGTGACGGTGTCGACCACTCCCAGCTCGGAGGCCGTCGGCAGGTCACCCCCGTCCCCCGGCGCGAAGCTGTCACACACCATTCCGAGTACGGCACGCCGCGCCGCGTCTGAAGCCATGCCGCCATCATGCGCCACACCCCCGCCGCTGTCCCGGCAAATGCGGCACACCGCCCTCACTTGTGTCGGCGGAATCCGGTTACCCTCGAATCGCCCCATCCGTCCGAACCGGTCAGGACCACGCATGACACTCGACCAGAACTGGGATCGTATCCGCGACACCGTATCCCGCGCCGGGCACTGCGCGATCGCCTCGGTGAATGCGGACGGTTCGCCGAACGTCACGCCGATCGGCACGGTCTTCCTGGGCGACACCGCGACCGGGTTCTATTTCGACCAGTACACCGAGGCGCTGGCTCGCAATCTGGACGCTGATTCCCGAGTGTGTGTGCTGGCCGTGGACAGCAGTCCGCTGTTCTGGTTCCGGTCCCTGCTGACGGCGCGCTTCCCGGCCCCGCCCGGGGTCCGCCTCTACGGCACGGTGGGCGCGAAGCGCCCCGCCACCGACGAGGAACTGCGGCGGGTGCGGAATCGGGTGCGAATTCCCGTGCGTCTCAAAGGCGGCAGGCTGCTGTGGTCGGATTTCAGCCACGTCCGGGACATCACCTTCACCGACTATCGACCGGTTCGGTACCCGCACATGATGTCTCACCTCTGGCGGTAACGGAGGCCGAGCCGGACCGCGGGGTTGGCACGATTCGACACTTCTCTGCAAGCGTCGGGCGTGCGAAAGTTGCTCGGCGAGCAGTGCGGCTACCGACTCCGTGAGGTGAGGGCATGATGATCGCGTTGTGGGTGGCGCTGCCTTACGCCGCCATTCTGTCGTGCGCGGCCGGGCATGTCTGGCGGTATCGACGCGACGGGTTCCGCGGGTATCTCGAAGGGCCGCACATCGATCGCGCGCAGCGGGCCGGGATCACGGCGGTGCGCGTCGGATTGCCGATCGTGTTCGTGGTGCGGGTGGTGGAAATGCTTGCGTCCGGACCGCATTCACGACCCGGCCATGGTATCCAGTTGGCGCTGGGGATCATTCAGATCGTGGCCGTGCCGGTGACCATCGCCGGGGTGGCGCTCATTCTGATTCCGCCGCTGATCTCCGCCGACGTCCGGCAGCGGGTCACCCCGCTGGACCGCATCACGCTGCCGCTGCTGGCGGCGGCCCTCATGTCGGCCGTGCTGGTGACCTTCGACGGCGGGTCCACCGACGGCCGATACCGCACCGCCGAAACGCTTTTCACCTGGGCACGCTCGCTGATCGCCCTGCATCCGGAACCGGCGGTCATGGACCACGCCCCGATCCTCTACCAGGCGCGCGGACTCATCGTGATGCTGATCATCGCGGTCTGGCCCTACACCCGCCTGGCCGGCATCCTCACCGTCCCCGTGGTGCGCGTCCTCCGCCAGGTGGCCGCCGCCCCCTATCGGTCCGCGCCGACGGTCTGACCATCCCGGCACCGCGATGTCCGGGAGGTTGCCCCAATTGTTCAGAGCGACTGTTCTTCACGCAGTAGGTGGCCGAGTTCGGATACACGCCGAGATCTCCGCCTACCTGGCCGCCCAGCGCTACGACAACCTCGTCATGACCTACCGGACGCCGCCCGTCACCTCCAGAGCCTCGCCGACGACGGCGCTGCAAGCGTGATCACCGACTGGCCCGCGTTCGTCTCCGCCTGTGAATCCGTCATCGCCACCGAGAACACCGCTTGGATGGCCAAGTGGTCCGAACAGGACAGCGCCCGTTGAGAATCGGCCCGCGCCAATGGTGCGATCTTCCCGGCCCGCGGACCCCGGGCCGCTAGAGTCGGGCTCGACACGGTTTGCCGGTCCCGACCCACGCCGAGGGAGCCACCGTCATGCACGATGACCGCCGGTTGATCGAAGACAGGCTCGGGCGGGTGCTCGACCGCATCGTCCCCGCCGTCTATCCGGAGTCGGTGCCGCTGCGGGCCTCGATCTGGGCGGCGCCGGGCGAACCGGTGCCGGTCGCGGAGGGGCTGGCCGCGCCCCGGACGCCGACCGGGCCGGGTGTCCGCTGGGGTGCGCCGTGGGGCACCAGCTGGCTCACCCTCGAGGGTACGGTGCCGCCGAGCTGGGCGGGCCGGACCGTCGAGGCGATCATCGATCTCGGGTTCGACCAGGGCATGACCGGATTTCAGTGCGAGGGCCTGGTGTATCGCGCCGACGGGACGCCGGTGAAGGGGTTGCATCCGCGGAATCGGTGGGTCCGCGTGGTGGCGCCCGCGGCCGGTGGCGAGCAGGTGCTGCTGCACGTGGAGGCGGCATCGAATCCGGTCATCCCGTTCTTCGGGCCGACCGCGCTCGGCGATCGCGAAACCGCCGGGACCGAGCCCCAATACCGTTTGGGCCGCATGGATCTCGCGGTGTTCGACGAGGAGGTCTGGCAACTGGTGCAGGACCTCGAGGTGCTCGGGGAACTCATGCACGAGATGCCGGAGGATCCCGCGCGGCGCTACCACATCGTGCGCGCCGTCGAGCGCGCACTCGACGCCATCGACCTCCAGCACGTGAACGCGGGCGCGAGCGCCGCACGCGCCTGCCTGGCCGACGCGCTGGCTCAGCCCGCCATCCCCTCGGCACACCGCATCTCCGCGGTCGGGCACGCGCACATCGACACGGCCTGGCTGTGGCCGCTGCGCGAGACAGTGCGCAAGGTCGCGCGGACCGCCGCCTCCATGACCGCTCTGCTCGACGACGACCCCGACTTCATCTTCACCATGTCCCAAGCGGCGCAATACGACTTCCTCAAACAGCACCGGCCCGAGGTCTACGCGCGGGTCAAGGCCGCGGTGGCCGCGGGGCGGTTCGTACCGGCCGGCGGCATGTGGGTGGAGTCGGATACGAACATGCCGGGCTCCGAGGCCATGGCGCGGCAGTTCGTGCACGGCAAGCGGTTCTTCCTCGCGGAGTTCGGCATCGAGAACGAGGAGGCCTGGCTGCCCGACACCTTCGGCTTCGCGGCCGGGCTGCCGCAGATCATCAAGGCGGCGGGCTCCAGATGGCTGCTGACACAGAAGATCTCGTGGAGCCAGACCAACCAGTTCCCGCACCACACCTTCCTGTGGGAGGGCATCGACGGGACCCGCATCTTCACCCACTTCCCGCCCGTCGACACCTACAACTGTTCGATGCAAGGCCGCGAAATCGCCCATGCGGCACGGAATTTCAAGGAGAAGGGGCGGGCGACCCGGTCGCTCGCACCGACCGGGTGGGGTGACGGTGGCGGTGGAACCACCCGCGAGATGGTCGCCAAGGCCGCCCGCATGCGCGATCTCGAGGGCGCGCCCACGGTGCGGTGGGACCGGCCCGCCGACTTCTTCGCCGCGGCCGAGGCCGAATACCCGAACCCGGCGGTGTGGGTGGGCGAGCTGTACCTGGAGCTGCATCGGGCAACCCTGACCAGCCAGGCCAGGACCAAGCAGGGCAACCGGCGCAGTGAGCATCTGCTGCGCGAGGCCGAACTGTGGGCCGCCACCGCGGCCGTGCGGACCGGGTTCGAGTATCCCGCCGCCGAGCTGGACCGGCTCTGGAAAACCGTGCTGCTGCACCAGTTCCACGATATTCTGCCGGGCTCCTCGATCGCGTGGGTGCATCGCGAGGCCGAGCGCACCTACACCGAGGTCGCCGCCGAGCTGTCGGCGATCATCGAACGCGCACAGTGGGCCCTCGGCGGTGAACGGTCCGGGCCGAACGTCTTCAATCCGGCGCCGCACGCCTGGCGCGGGATTCCTGCCGGTGGCGCGGCGGCCGAGGAGCCGGGCCGGGACTGCACCGTGACCGAACGGACCCGCGGCGGGTTCGTGCTGGCGAACGGCCTGGTGCGGGCCGAGGTGGACACGCGCGGACTGCTGGTGTCGCTGTACGACATCGAGCACGATCGCGAGACCCTGCCGCCCGGTGCGGCGGCGAATCTGCTGCAGCTGCACCAGGATTACCCCAACTCATGGGACGCATGGGATGTCGACCGCTTCTATCGCAACAGCCACATCGACTTGACCGGCGTAGACTTCCTTGCGGCGGAGACGGATTCACCGGCATCGGTCGTGGTTCGCCTCGGGCGGTCCTTCGGGTCCTCGACCGTCGAGCAGACCCTCACCCTGCGATCGAACGATGCGGCCCTGGAGATCGCCACCTCCGTCGACTGGCACGAGACGGAGAAGTTCCTCAAACTCGCGTTCCCCCTGGACATTCACGCCGACCGCTACGCATCCGAAACCCAGTTCGGTCACCTCTTCCGTCCCACCCACACCAATACCAGCTGGGAGTACGCCAAGTTCGAGGCGTGTAATCACCGCTTCATCCACCTGGCGGAACCCGGCTGGGGCGTGGCCCTGGTCAACGACTCCACCTATGGCCACGACCTCACCCGCACGGTCCGGCCGGACGGAGGCGCCACCATCACCGTGCGCGCCTCCCTGCTACGTGCGCCGCGGTTCCCCGACCCGCATACCGACCACGGCGCCCACCATTTCCGGCACGCCCTCGTCCCGGGCGCCTCGATCACCGATGCGGTCCGGGCGGGATACCGAATCAACCTGCCGCCCTTCACACCCGGTGTCGCCGAACCGGTCGCCCCGCTGGTAACCATCGACAACGACGACGTGGTGACCAGCGCCGTCAAGCTCGCCGACGACGGATCCGGCGATGTGATCGTGCGCGTCTACGAGGCGGGCGGCGGCCGCGCCTCGGCGCTGCTGACCCCCGAGTTCGAGACCACTGGCCACCACTGCTGCGACCTGCTGGAGCGACCACTGCCCGGCGAGACGACCGCGACGCCGGAGGACCGGGGAATTCGATTGCGACTGCGACCTTTTCAGCTGGTAACTCTCCGCTTCAGCCGCCGATGACGCTATTCTCGTTCACTCCGTTGACATCAGCCCAGATACCCTGCACGACCGACCAGCACTCGAGCGTGCGCTGAATGCCGGAAACCCATGTCCCACAGCGGACATGACGTGGTCAGATCGACCGCACATAGTTGAATCGCCGACCACTCTGATCGAGCGAATTGAAACTCCCGACTATGGTCCCGGGCCCCGGGCAGATGAAGGCGGTGCTCTTCACCATCGCCGTCTGATTGCCCGGCCGCTCGACATCCTCGCCGCTGTCGGTCAGACGGAGAGTGGCCGAGAATCCACCGGACGGAATGACCGCGTAGATGCCCTCACCGGTCCCGAACCGGCCACTGCGGAAAGCGATGCCGCCCCCGCCGTCGAAGTTCAGCACATTCGAGGAGTCCTCCGCCGCGGTGAATTCACCGCGAAAGTCCCCGAGGCTCGCCCCGCACGATCCCGCGGCGAGGCCGGGGTGCGAGGTGGCGGTCACTGCGGCGGAAAGGGCCAGCGTGAGCGCCCCCGCGATAGCAATCCTCGAACACGGCCCAGCGGTCATTCGGCTTCCTCCCGGTCGGTCAACCCGGGCAGTGAACAATAGAATCGGGCAAACATCTCGCAGACACGCCAGTTCGTCATCGAAACGTGTGCTGACGCAGCCCATGACTCGACAATTTGAAAATTCTAAATTCCGACCGATCAGTATTCTTGTGTCGCAGCCGAATTCAAGGTCCTGAACAATGATCAGCAGGTCGGCGACATTCCGAGGCGACGTTGCCTCCCACGAATTGCATTCAGCTGGTTGTACGGTCCGATTCCATGACACGAAAGAAAGCCATCGGCCTGCTCGTGAGTGCGTGCGTGTGTGCTGCCGTATTCACCATGAACCCCTCCGCGGCGTGGGGTTCGGGTGACATCGGGACGCCCCCCGACGCTCCCGGAGCAGTGGCGCCCTACGCGCCAGCTCCCGCCGGCGTTATCCCGGCGGCACCGGCACCGGAAAGGATCGTTCCGGTTCCGCCACCCGCCGGTGGATTCCTCTGCCCGACTCCCTGACACAATCCCGCGTCCGTCCATCCGTCCGCCCCCGCTCGCCTCGTGCCGCAGCCACGCGAAAGGCTTCCGCCTCGCGACAAAGGCTTCCGGCACGAGCGGCTTCGACCCCGGGGAATGCAGCCGCCGAGATGAATCCGGCCGCTGCCGCCCGATCAGGCCGCCATCGCCGAGGACAGCTGCCGCAGTACGAGCTGCGGATCAGCGACATCCACGACCAGGCGGGTGATCTCCGAACCCGCCAGATCGATCAGCACGCCCTGACCGCCGAAACGCGTATCCCAGAACTCTTTCCGGCCCTTTCCCCGGAAGATGCCCGCGGCGATCACGCCCGGGAAGAACGTGCCCGGCGCCCGCATCCACGGCGGGCGTAGATCCACCGGCGCGGGCGTGAGGACGGTGACCTGCGACAGGTCGAAGCTGACGTGATCACGCAGCGCGAGCAGCCGGTGAGCGCCGGTGACCCGCACCGTCACAGTGGTTCCGGTGACCTCGATTTCGACCATTCCGCACCTCACGCGCTCGCCCGACACTGTTTCCGTCATCCACAGTGCCGGGCGATACTGGTCGTAGCCTGAGCGTTTCCTGGCTCTTCTCTCAGGCTTTCACACCGCGGCCGTACGCCGTCCCGGCCGGCCCTCACGCCTTTCCGGTCAACTCCGCGACCATGCGCTTCGCCTGTGCCCGCGCCTCCGCGCGCACCTCTTTCACCTCTGCCCTGCTCAGCCGCGGGATCGGCTGCTGTCCGGCGCGCGCCCGGGCCACCGACGCGGCCCGCACACTCTGCTCGGCCCGGGTCCGGGCCTGGTCCAGCCGGCCGGCGATCATCTCGGCGAGGACGTTCTTGTTCGACATCGTTGTTCTCCTTGTGCCCGTGCCGGAGCTGGTGTTTCCGGCTACGAGAAGAACAATGCCGCCCGCCGCTGACGAGCCACCGACGGTGCGCTGACCACGCGCGAACGGCCGCTGTCAGTCGGTCGGGAGGGTGACGCCGTCCTCGGCGGCCTTGGCGGCCACCTCCGCGGGGAAGATATTGCGGAACAGGTACAGGTCGCGGCCGAGCTTCCAGCCGGGGGCCAGGGCCACGGCATAGCGCTCGAAGTAGCCGAGCTGCTTGCCCATCATGACCAGCTGCTGCGGGCCGGACGCGCCGCGGCGCTTGCCGAATTCGAGCAGGCGGGCCGTGACCACGCCGAGATCGAGCTTGTCGAGGCTGCCCGAGAGCACCGGGCCCAGGGCCACAGCGAGCTGGCGGCCCAGGGTGGCGTCGTCACCGCTGTCATCGGCGACCAGATCCAGTGCGCGCAGGGCGCGGGCGACCGGACGGAAGTCGTTGTCGATGGAGCTGGCATAGAACAGGGCGCGCACGAACTCGCGCCACTCGGACTCCATCCGGCCGACGATGCCGAAATCGAGCATCGCGACCCGGCCGTCGTCGAGCAGCCACAGGTTGCCGGCGTGCACGTCACCATGGAAGAGACCATGCACCGCAACCGATTCCATCCACGCCTTCACCAGGCGGCGGATCAGCAGCTCCGGCTCGGGGTGCGCCGCGCGGATATCGTCGAAGCGGTCCAGGGGCATGCCGCGCATGCGTTCCATGCACAGCACCCGGGGTGCGCAGTACTCCCAATACACCTCGGGCACCGCCACATTGGTGTTGTCGCCGAAGGCCGTCAGATGGTCGCGGGCGCGGGTCTGGTTGTCCGCCTCGATGAGGAAGTTCAGCTCGGCGACAGTCGCCTCGTACAGATCCCGTACCACCGCCTGGGCATTGACGACGCGGGCGTTCTCCGACCGCTTCTCGAGCGTGCGGGCCAGCCGCATGGCCGCGCGCAGATCCACGATCATGCGCCGGGCGATCTCGGGCCGCTGCACCTTCACCACCGCGGGCCGGCCATCGGCCAGCACGCACGCGTGTACCTGCGCGATGGAGGCCGCCGACAGCGGCTCGTCGTCGAACTCCCGGAACAGTTCCGAGATCGGCTTGCCCAGATCGGCCTCGATGATGGCGCGGGCGTCCGCGGCCGGGAAGGGCGGGACGTCGTCGAGGCAGCGCAGGCAGGCATCGGCCAGCTCGCGTGGGAACGCGCCCGGCGAGGACGCGATGAGCTGGCCCAGCTTCACGAACATCGGGCCGAGCGTCTCGAAACCGTTCACCAGGCCCTCGGCCGCGGCACGCTTGCGCTTGGCGGGACGCAGGCCGCCGCGCAGCACGCTGCCCACGACCGAGCCGCCCAATACCGCACCGACCACGGCGGTCCGCCGCCACTCCGAGAACCCGAAGGTGTCGAGGTCGGGCCGGATCACCTCGGGCGTCCCCGCTCGCACAGTCATAGGTGAGCTCACGCGCCGCAGTGTATCGCTGACCTTGCTGACACCGCGGCATAGGTTACCGACACGTTCAGTAGTTTCGGGTCCACACCGCACGGTACCGTGGGCGGTCGAGTCGCAATCCGGCTCCACACGGGCACGATCGGGCCCAAACTCATGTCGGCGGAAAGGCAAGACCGAGGTAATGACGGGTACAGCGGAAAAGCTGGCGGAACTGCGCAAGCTCCTGGAGATCGCCGAGGAACCCACCGGTGAGAAAGGCATCCAGAAGCGTCTTGCCAAAGGCGTCGCCAGCGCCCGAGAACGCGTCACGATGCTGCTGGACCCGGGCAGCTTCGTCGAGATGGGCGCGCTCATGCGGTCGCCCGGTCAGCCCAACGCCCTCTACGGCGACGGCGTGGTCACCGGGCGTGGCACCGTCGACGGCCGCCCGATCGTGGTGATATCCCACGACTCCGGGGTGCAGGGTGGCTCGGTCGGCGAGACCTTCGGCCGCCGCGTCCGGATCGCCATGGAATTCGCGTACAACAACGCATGCCCGGTGGTCGTGATCAACGACTCCGGCGGCGCGCGCATTCAGGAGGGCGTCACGGCGCTGGCCTGGTACGCCACCATGTGCCGGCTGCAGGAGGACCTGTCGGGATACGTGCCGATGGTCGCGGTCATGTTCGGCAAGTGCGCGGCCGGTTCGGTGTACGGACCGGTGAACATGGACGTGCTGGTCGCCACCGACGACTCGTACATGTTCGTGACCGGGCCCGAGGTCATCAAGGGCATCACCGGCGAGGAGATCTCCGCCGAGGAGCTGGGCGGCGCGGCCGTCCAGGCTCGCAACGGACTGCTGCACCACGTGGCCAGAACCGAGGCCGACGCCCTGCACTGGGCGCGCGAGTACCTGAGCTACCTGCCGAGCAGCTGCCTCGAGCAGCCGCCGATCATCAACCCCGGCCTGGAGCCCGAGCTCACCGACTCCGATCGCGAATTGGACCGGATCATCCCGGATTCCGATCGCCAGGGCTACGACATGCACGAGGTGCTGCTGCGCATCTTCGACGACGGCGGGTTCCTCGAGATCGGCGAGGCCGCCGCGCAGAACCTCATCACCGGATTCGCCCGCGTGGACGGCCGGCCGGTCGGTGTCATCGCCAATCAGCCGATGGTGCTGGGCGGTGCGCTGGACGCGGCGTGCTCGGACAAGGGCGCGTACTTCATCCGTCTGTGCGACGCCTTCAACATCCCGCTCGTCTACGTGGTCGACACCCCCGGCGTGCTGCCGGGTCTCGAGGAGGAGCGCAACGGCGTCATCAAGCGCGGCGGCCGCATGTTCCGCGCGCTCATCGAGGCCACGGTTCCGATCGTCACCATCGTGACCCGTAAGGCGTACGGCGGCGGGTACGCGGTCATGGGCTGCAAGCAGCTCGGCGTCGACATCAACCTGGCGTGGCCGACCGCCCGTATCGCGGTCATCGGCGCGGACGGCATGGTCACCGTCACCGGTAAGAAGACCCTCGCCGCCACCCCTCCCGAGCAGCGCGAGGCCGTGCGGCAGCAGATGGTGGACTTCTACAACGCGCTCATCGACAACCCGTGGGTGGCGGCCGAGCGTGGCTACATCGACGCGGTCATCGAGCCGTCGGCCACCCGCCTCGAGATCCGCAAGGCGCTGCGCCTGCTGCGCGAGAAGGACGCGGTCCGCAAGCACAACCCACGCAAGCACAACCTGTTCCCGATCTGAGAACCGTTGCCCGCGGTCAACATTCGTTGGGCGCGGGCACACCCTGCAGGCGCTGGTCCAGCCAGCTCAGCGACTCCGGATAGCCGGTGGCCGCGGCGATGAAGTGTTCGCCGAACACGCTGCGGTAGACCGCCGGCACGCCGAGTGCGCACTGTTCCCGGTAGAGGTTCTTCGCGCCCACCGCGGGTACCCAGAACTCCTGCTCGCCGTTGAAGATGAACAGCGGCACAGGCGATTTCTTGCCGTCCATGCGGGTGATGCTGTAGATCTCGTGCGCCAGATCGCTGTCCAGCGGGTCCGGGGTATTGGCCGCGATGTCGATGGGCAGCTGCAGCACGCCCGGCACCGTGAAGACCTCACTGCACTGGCTGTTGAGCACCGACACCGCCACCCACTGAGCCAGATGGTTCATGCGGGCCAGGACTTCGGGCCGCTCGCGGCCGATGCCGAAGACCGCAGCCAGGAACACCCCCGAGGCCAGATTGGCGTTCATGGAGTGCGCCAGCAGGCTGAAGTCCGCGGGCACGCCGCCCAGGGCCGCGCCGACCACCACGTCGGACAGCTCGGGCGCGTACTCGGACATGAGCTTCACCGCGCCATTGGTGGCGATGGCCCCGCCGGAGTAGCCGATCATGCCGAACTTGCTGTCGCCCAGCTCGTCCGGCAGCTGATTGCGGACCGCGCGAATGGCGTCGAGGATGGCGTGCCCGGCCACGATGGGCTCGGCGTAGGCCATCCGCGGTCCCTCGTGGTCGGTGATCAGCACCGCGTAGCCGCGCAGCAGCGCCAGCTGGGTGGTGGGCAGGATGTACCCGGTGAAGTTGGAGGCCCGTGAGAAGCCGTGTGCGAGCGTGTAACTGGGGTTGCAGTCGCGGCCCAGCGCGTCGATGGGCAGGTTGTTGACCACTACCGGCCGCTCCCCCGGCCCGGTCCAATCGCCCACCGGCAGCACCAGACTGGCGATGCCGTAGGAGGACTCGTCGTGAGAGTCGTCGGTGCGGTACTTCAGCTGCAGCACCTGCCGCACGGGCACGATCAGTGTGGGTGCGGCCGTCGCGGTTACGTCGCGGACCGCGACGATGCCGCCCGGGGCGACGTCGTCGAGCCCGTCGGGCCAGTCGTCGACGAAGGAGTCACCGATGGCGGCGGGCATGGTCGCGGCCCGCAGCGCCGCCAAATCCGGTGTCAGCTGGGCGGCGTCGACCAGCGGCGAGTCCGCATGGGCCGGTGCCAGGGGCGGCGCGGGGATCACCTCGTCGATCCAGTGCTGGATGTCGGGCAGTGAGGGCAGGGCGATTCCGGGCGGACCGGGTGGGATCGCCGGTGCTCCGATGTGAGGTGGTTGCGCGAATCCCGGTGCGGCACCGTAACCGACGATCGTGCACCACCCGATCATCAAGGCACCGGCAATATTTCGCAGACGATGCGGCACAACACCCCCACGGATCAGAACGGTCTTCGAACGGGCCAGCCCCTGGTCTCTCGCGCGCCCGAGCCTACTGGGACACCCTGATCCGACACTCCGGACTTGTCGATTCGACGCCACATCGAGACCGGCCCGTGCCCGGAGGGTCGCGTTTCACATCCTCCGGCGCATCACCATGTCCAGCTGCGCATTGCTGATCTGGCGTCCGGCGTTGGACACCGAGGTGACCATGCAGCTACCGAAGGAGCCGGTCCGGTCGAACAGGGTCGCGACGCCGACCGCCAGGCCGCGCTCGCTGAAATGGCTGTCGGCCTGCACGCCTATCTCGGTGCCCTCGGGCTGACGGGAAAGGCCCAGCGTCATATCGGTATTGATGAACCCGATGCCCTTGTCGCCCCAGTTGGTCATCATGCTGGTGGCCTCGGCCACCACCCCGACCCGCACGAACGGGGTCAGCTCCTCGCCGGTCACCACCCGGATGGGGTTCTGCCAGGTGCGCTTCCGGAGGTTGTTCTCGTGGTCGGTGGGCACCGAGCTCCACGCCGGCGAGTCCTCCCCGCTGTTGAACAGCGGCGTCCGCGGCAGCGGCGAGGGCGGCGCGATCTCCAGCGACGGCGGCTGTGGCTCCCGCTCCCGATGCCACAGCTCCCCCGGCGGCTGCTCGGCCGGCTGCAGCAGCACCGCGGTGGCGCGCGCGGCCACCGTGCCACCCTGCACCACGCTCACGTCCGCGACCCGGATCCGGCGGCCGTCGCGCACCCGCACGGTCGGGGTGGTGGTGTGCTCGAAGCGCGCCGCGCTGAACAGGTCCACGGTCAGCCGCACCGGCACGAACCCGTCGGTGGCGTGCGCGCGTTCGAGCTCACGGGCCAGCAGGCCGGTCAGGGCCGGGCCGACCACCTGCGCCGAGGACCACTCGCTGGCCGCGAACGGCGTCGGGAAGAAACCGCCGTCCACCTCGTCGAAATACGCGGGCACATCCACCACGGCACCGGCTCCCGTCCACTCAGGTTGATCGATCCACTTCTTTTCAGACCTAACACACGCGTGAAACCCGCTTCAACCCAGGGCCCGCTGGACGGGCCGGCATCGGTCCGGATTAGCCCGCGAGACCACGGGTACGCCATCGCCATGGTCCGCACCATCGACCGGCTGCTCGGCACCCTGACGCTCACCGTGCACGTCCTGCAGGACAACGACATTCCCTGTGCGCTCACCGGTGACTGCGCGGTCTACGCGCGTGGCGGGCCGGTCAGCGGCCCGCATTCCGAGGTCGACGTGCTGCTGCGGCCCGCGGATGTGGCCCGCGGGCAGCGCCTGCTCGCCGCCGCCGGACTGCGGCCGCCGCTGCCGGCCGCCGACGCCGAGCGGACCACGCTGTACGACCGCGATATTCGCGTCGATCTGGTGTTCCGCCCCAACTACCGTCCTGTCACCGATGAACTGCTGGCGCGGGCGGAGCGGCTGCCCATCGGGTCGATCGCCGCGCCGGTGGTCACCGTCGCCGACTTCCTGGTGGACGAGCTCACCGTGTCCGATCCACAGCGGCTGGACTTCACCCGGCTGCTACACATCGCGCGGGAATTGCGCGCCCAGGTCGATTGGAGGCTGGTGCGGGCCGAAACCACGGCCTCACCCTATGCGCGCGCGTTCCTCGGCCTGCTGGACGATCTGGGTATCACCGACGGCCGGTGTGAACATGGGTCTACAGCGGTGTGATTCGCCCGAACCGTCCCGGGTATCCAGTTGTTATCGGCTCTGCAATACCCCCGGAGAGAGGACAGTGTTGATGCCTGTCACTTCGCCCGCCTACGACGGCACCCATAATCTCCCGGGACCGATTCTGGCCGCGGCCGGAATCGTCGCGATCGCTTTGACTTTGACGACCGCCGGTTACGGCGCACTCACCTGGAGCGCGCTGTGCGGGCTCGCCGGCGCGGTGTGTCTGCGATTCGGAATCGGCCTGATGATCATCGAGCACCGCCGGGTCAAAGCGGCGATGCGGCACGACTCCGCTCGCCAGGGACGAGTTTGATCACCTCGAGGGCCGAGTTTGATCTTCCGCTAATTCCTGGATAAAGCGGAACAGTCCATTCCCGGCAGAACTTTCGATCGGAAGTACTGGAAAACCCGTGCTCAGGGGCGATTGCAACCTTTTGCCAACCCTTGTTTCGCAAACTCGTAGCACACCGAAAAGTACTCTGGCGCTGCGAATTCGATGTTGCAGATGTACTTGCATCTGCGCAACGCACGGTCATAGACTCGTCGTGCAAGGCACCAATAAGGGGACAACCAGAGAGCCGAGCGGTGAATCACCGGCGATTCTTCGCCCACGGTGAGCCGTCGGCCTGGCGTCAGGGGCGTTCGAATGAATCAGCCAATCAACCTCAGCCGACTCGGGTTTGCCGACAGAAGTCAGCCGGAGCAAACCTATTCACGCGAGACGGCAACCGCTTTCGTCATCCGCCAGGTCGAATCCACTGGAGCGGCCACTCGGTATGATTTCGACATCGAGCGGATCGTCACCACGGCGCATGCCATGGTGAACGACTGGGATCTGCACAGCATGCAACCGGAGGCGTTCTGGCGCATCGCCTCCAGTTTCATCAGGCAGTAATCCGAATCCGGCCGTGCCGCAGGCCGACTCGTCAGGTCCACGGCACGCAGATAGGGGCCCCGCGAGGGGCCCCTTGTCCGTGTGTGCGGAGCTTCCGTCCGCCGCTGGGGACAGCGCGGAACTCAGTCGAGCTCCGCAGCAATCCGCGCCAGCTCTTTGCGGGAGCGCTCCGGCGGCTCCGCCTGGACGCTCAGCTGATCCATGACCTGACGGTAGAGCTCCAGATCCTGGCGGCGATCCAGATACAGCGCGCTGGTCAACTGCTCGAGGTAGACGATATCGGGGAGTTCGGCCTCGGCGAAGCGGAGCATGGTGAACGAACTGCCCGCAGCCGCATGGCCACCCGCCGCGTAGGGCAGCACCTGAATGGTCACATTGGGCAATTTGGACATGTCGATGAGATGCTCGATCTGGCCGCGGAGCACGCCGGGGCCGCCGACGGGGCGATGCAGCACCGCCTCGTCCAGCACGGCCCAGAAGCTCGGTGCGCCGTCGCGGGTGAGTAGCTCCTGGCGACGCCGGCGCAGCGAGACGCGGCGTTCTCCATCCGCATCGTGCCCGAGGGCGACGATCGAGCGAGCGTAGTCCGGGGTCTGCAGCAGACCCGGGACCAGCTGACCCTCATAGGTACGAATGGATTTCGCCGCGTGCTCGAGGCCCAGGTAGGTTTCGAACCAGGGCGGCAGCAGGTCGCTGTAGCGATGCCACCATCCCGGCTGATTCGCCTTGCGAACCAGTTCGAGGAACTGCTCGCGCTCACCGGGATCGTCAACGCCGTACAGCGCCAACAGATCCCGGATATCGCGCTCCTTGAATCCGGTCCGCCCGAGTTCCAGCCGACTGATCTTGGCGTGAGACCCGCGGATGTGGTCACCCGCAGCTTCGCGCGTAATACCGCTGAGTTCCCTCAGCTTCCGTAGCTGGCTGCCGACCGCGATACGCAGTGCAGTCGGGCCACGTTCGGCGACAGCGGAATCCGCCCGATCGTGGGCAACAGGTTCTGCGATCATGGGGTCCACTCCGATGCTCGGGTTTGCCGGCAGTGGACTCACAACCGTCTGTCGCGAACCACCGCGCCGATTGCCAATGCTACCGCTCAGCGCGCGAGGTCGTCGAATTCTCCACTCTTCGCGCCGCGCAGGAACGCGTCGATCTCGGGCCGCGTGTACACGATCAGCGAGCCCTCGGGGTCACGGGAGTTGCGCACGGCCACCTGCCCGTCGGCCATGGGAGCCATCTCCACGCAGTTCCCACTGGGATTGCTGAAGGTGCTCTTGCGCCACAACAGGTTCGAGCGATCGATGGGGGTTGCCGAGATGTCCGTCATTTCAGACTCCTTGCCAGTACCGCCCGCAGACGGTGGTCCCAGTACTTGCAAATGTTCGGTCAGGTGTACTTACAGTTGCAACCGCAAGCACGACGATAGCACGCAGATTGCCAGCTATCGATGCCCTCGGAGCGGCACATCCTTTGCAACACAACAGGTTTGATCTTGGTTCACCGAAAGGACCGGCGAAGTTGCGAAGGATTTCAGACAATCCCGGCTAGTTGGTCCCGTTCGTCCGATTGCTCCGGTACCAGTTGTCCGAAAAGTCACGTGACACCGGAATCGCGCGGGGACAGGGGATTCGAGCGTGCAGATGTGCTTGCATCTGCACGATCCGAGCTCCTAAACTCGGTGGATCATCCCCTAATCGGCCAGAGGCATCCTATGACGCAGATGCTCGTCCGTCCCACCGATGTCGCGGCGCGCAACGATATTCCCGGTGATTGTGCGGTCGAACCGCGCACCCTCACCTATCGTCAGGCCCGCGCCATTCTGCGCGCGCACGATCAACACTTCGCGTGCCGGCAGTATCTGGCGGCCATAGCCTATCTGTCCGCGGACAACGACGTGGACTGAGCGCGCGCACTATTGCTTTCGCGCGTCCGCGCCCGATGACCGATCAGAGCACGACTTCCCTTGCGCGGCACCATGTCCGGCGGGTACCCCGGAGATGGACATGCCATCACGTGGAAGAGTGCCGCGATGTTTCTCACTGCCGCCCACGAGCTGCTGACGCAGCTTCAGCACGCACAGATCTTCAACCCGACCCCGGAGACGCCGCCGGTAGCCGACAAGCTGCTGCGGCTGGTCCGCTATTTCACCTGGTTCGTCCTGCTCTCCGGAGTGCTGGCCATCACCTATGCGGGTGGCCGCTTCGCCTGGGAGAAGTGGAGCGGTGGCGGGGTGCAGGCTCCCAAACAGGTCGCGGGTGCGCTCATCGGCGGCATTCTGGCGACGAGCGCGGGCACCATCATGAACGCCGTGATCGGGCAATAATTTCTGCCAAGCGGGGTTGTCTCAGACGAAACCGACCCGTCGGATTTGAAACGGGCGTGATCGGGTCGGTCCAGCCCCTTCAGGCCGTCGCGGCCACCTCGCCGGCGGACTCGGCCCCGGCCGCGCCGACCAGTTCCTCGAAGCGCGCCACCACCTTCCGGTGGTACATGCCGAACAGATCCTCGAACAGCGCCAGCTGCGCCTGACTCGGCCCGCTGTCGGACTCCCACACCGCGACCAGCGCCCGCCACACCAGCACATGCAGATCCGGTGAGACCGCGAAATAGGCCTCGACCGCCTCCGGCACCTCCAGCACCATCTCGCCGATGGAATTGAGCACCGCGCGCTGCACCGTGTGCCCGAGCGCGGTGAGCAGCCGGCGCAGCAGCCCGAGCTCGATGCTCAGCATGCGGTGCGGATCCGGGTCCGCACCGCGCGCAAGGGTTTCCAGTACGTCGATCTCGTCCTTGAGGACCGCCGGATCGAGGGCACGCTCGCCGCCGGTGTAGGCCAGCAGCGCCTCGAGCGCGATGCCGCGTTCCTCGTCGACGATATTGCCGAACATGTCCACGGCGATCTCCGGGTCCGGCATGGACAGCCGGAACAGCCGGCGGTACACATCCACGCCGCCCTCGGCGCGCACATCCCGGATGACGAATCCCTTGCCGCGGTACGCGTCCACGAACCCGTAGGATTCGAGGCGGCCCAGAATCAATTGCGCCGTAGCACGATTCAGGTCGAATTCGTCAGCGACCTGGCGGACGGACGGCATCAGACCACCGGGCTCGTACTCCCCGGATGCCACACGGCGTGCCAACTCGTCGGCAACGTCGGCGACGACCGTCCGGTCTCCCATCGTGTCACCTCTCCATAAATCCTCGACTACGTCCCAGACAGTCTAGGTGGTTGTTCGATCAACCGCACAAGTCTCGGACTCGCAAGAGAAAGCACCGGACTGTTCAGTATCTTTACGAAATCCATACGGCATGGGGTTCCGATTCATACAGTTTTCCGCCCTACGCTCCGAGCGTGGTTTCACCGATCGACGTAGCCAAACGACTCGTGCTCGGACGCCCGTTTCGCAGCGATCGGCTCGGGGAGACCCTGCTGCCCAAGCGGCTCGCGTTGCCCATTTTCGCCAGTGACCCGCTGTCGTCGGTCGCTTACGCCACGCAGGAGATCCTGCTCATTCTGACCCTGGGCGGGCTGGCCTACCTCCATCTGACCCCGGTGGTGGCCGCGGGCGTGGTGGTGCTGCTGGCGGTGGTCGCGCTGTCGTATCGGCAGGTGGTGCAGGCGTATCCGTCCGGCGGCGGCTCCTACGAGGTGGTGGCCGAGAACCTGGGGGCACTGCCCGGCCTGGTCGTGGCGGCGGCGCTGCTGGTCGACTATGTCATGACCGTCGCGGTATCGGTGGCCGCCGGAGTGGACAACATCATTTCCGCCATTCCGGATCTGAATCCGTACCGGGTGGCCGTCAATCTCGCATTCATCGTTTTCCTGACCGCGATGAATCTGCGTGGCGTCCGGGAATCCGGGCGGGCCTTCGCGATTCCCACCTACGGATTCATTCTCGGCGTGTTCGCGCTCATCGCGGTGGGGCTGGGCCAGACACTGCTCGGGCACACGCCGGTGGCGGAGAGCGCGCACTATCAGATTCACGCCGAGCAGGTCGGCCTCTCGACCGCGGGGGTGGCGTTCCTGCTGTTGCGGGCGTTCTCCTCCGGATGTACCGCGCTGACCGGCGCCGAGGCCATCTCGAACGGGGTGCCCGCGTTCCGGAAGCCCAAGGCGCTCAATGCCGCCCGCACCATGACCGCCATGGGCGTCATCGCCATCGTCATGTTCTCGGGCGTCACGGCGCTGGCCATGATCACCAAGACCCGGGTGGTCGAAAATGCCTGCGATCTCATCGGATTCGAGGGCGACTGCCGGACCGACGCGCAGAAGACCGTCATCGCACAGATCTCGGCGGCGGTGTTCGGCGGGCACAGCATCGCCTTCTACTACCTGATGGTGACCACGGCGCTGATCCTGATCCTGGCCGCCAACACCGCCTACAACGGCTTCCCGCTGCTGAATTCGATTCTGGCGCAGCGGCGCTACATGCCGAGGCAGCTGCACACCCGCGGCGACCGGCTCGCCTTCTCCAACGGCATCATTCTGCTGGCGGTGGTGGCCGGCGGACTGATCTACGCCTTCGACGGGTCGACCACGCGGCTCATCCAGCTCTACATCATGGGTGTGTTCACCTCCTTCACCCTGTGCCAGACGGGCATGGTCAGGCATTGGAACAAGGAGCTGAACACCGTCGAGGGCCGGGGCGAACGCCTGCGAATCCACCGGGCGCGCTTCATCAATGCCTTCGGCGCCTGCTTCACCGGGGTGGTGCTGGTGGTCGTCATGATCACCAAATTCACCCATGGCGCGTACCTGGTGGTCATCGCCATGCCGGTGCTGGTGGCGATCATGTGGCTGATCCACCGGCACTACTCGTCGGTGCGGGCCGAACTGGAGATCGACCGGGACGATCTGGAGACGCTGCCGGGGCGGGTGCACGCACTGGTGCTGGTGTCGGGCTGGCACAAGGCGACCCAGCGCGCCGTCCAGTTCGCACGCGCCACCAGGCCCGACACCTTGACCGCGGTGACCGTGAACGTGGACGACGCCGATACCCGCGACCTCGCCCGGGACTGGGAGTCCCACCAGGTCGGGATTCCACTGAAGGTCATCGAATCGCCGTACCGCGAAATCACCCGGCCGGTACTGGAAGAGATCAAACGCCAGCGGAAGTCGCGGCCGCGCGATGTGGTGAGCGTGTTCATCCCCGAGTACGTCGTGGGGCGCTGGTGGGAGAACCTGCTGCACAACCAGAGTTCGCTGCGGCTCAAGGCGCGATTGCTGTTCGAGCCCGGCGTGATGGTGACCAGTGTGCCCTGGCAGCTGCGATCCTCGCGCGCCCGGGCCATGCCGCGGGAGGAGCACACGCCCGGTGAGATCCGGCGCGGTATCACCGGATCCGGCGACGCGGCCTGAGCGCTAACGCGCGAGCAGCTGGGAGACCGTGACGAAGCGGTAGCCCTGATCCTTCAGCGCCCGGGCGATGCGGGGAATGGCGGCGAGCGAGGGCGCGCCGGTCGCATACATGGCGTGCAGCAGGATGATCGAGCCCGGGCGCACCTTCGACAGGGTCTCCGCCACGATCTGGTCGGTGGTCGGCGCCTTGCCGGAGTCGGGCTCGACGTCCCAGGTGACCGTGGTGCGATCGTGGCGGGACAGGTACCAGGGCAGGGCGAAGAGCTTCTTGCCATTGGGCGGCCGGAACGTGATCGGGCCCCGGTAGCCGGTTTTCGCGATCTCGGCGTCGGTGCGCTCCACCTCGTCGCGCACGAAGCCGGGGGTCACGAAGATCATGCGCTGATGGTGGTAGGTGTGATTGCCGATCTCATTGCCGGAGGCCGCGATGGCCCGGCCCTGGTCGGGACGGGCGGCCAGTTCGCCGCCGATGAGGTAGAAGGTGGCCGGAATACCCGCGTCGGCAAGGGTTTTCAGGATCTCGGGGGTGCGCTCGCCGGGGCCGTCGTCGAGGGTGAGGGCGACGATCTTGGCGGTGGTGTCGACGCGCGACACGATGCGGCCGGCCACCTGGTAGGTGCGCGAGTTCATCAGGGTGTACAGCCCGACGGAGATCAGGGCCAGCACCACCAGCGTGAGCGCGCCGCCGATGAGCAGCCTGCGTTTCATCCCGTTCCTAAGCCTCGTTCTCGCCCCCCGCGCGCTCGAGGCTACCCGCCCAGCGCTCCGACCACCGCCAAACCCGTTCCAGGGCATCGCCCAATTCCACTCCGGCAGTGGTCAATTCGTAGGACTTGTCCGGCTTCTTGTCCACCACACCGGCTTCCACCAGCCGCTGCAGTCGCACCGACAGCATGCTCGACGAGCAATTGCCCATGCGCCGGCGCAGTTCCAGGAAGCCGAGCGCACCGGGCTCGAGTTCCCAGATCACACGCAACATCCAGCGCTGGCCGAGCAGGTCCATGACGGCCAGCAGCGGGGTGGCCGAGGCGTCGGCGCGGCTGTTGGCGGGGGGTGGCTGACTTGCGCTTCTCATTTCGAAGTATCAATCTAATGCTTCTGGATTAGAAGCAATACAGTGGATGGAGGTCGCTGATGGCGACAACGGATACCCAGCGCATCGTCCTGATCACCGGAGCCTCCCGCGGCATCGGCGCGGAAACCGCGCGGGTGCTGGCCGCCCGCGGCGACCACGTGGTCATCAACTACCGGGAGAAGCGCAAACGCGCGGAGACCCTGGCCGCCGAGATTGCCGCCGCGGGCGGCAGCGCGTCGGTGGCGGGAGCGGATATCGCCGACCCGGACAGCGCGCGGGCCCTCATCGACGGGGTGGTCGCCGAGTTCGGCCGGTTGGATGTGCTGGTGCTCAACGCCTCCGGCGGATTGGAACGCGACGCCGCCCCCGGCTACGCCATGCTCCTCAACCGCGACGCCCAGACTCGCCTGACCCGGCTCGCGCTGCCGCATCTCCCCGCGGGCGGTCGCATCGTCTTCGTCACCAGCCACCAGGCCCACTTCTCCCCCACCCACGAGGTCCCGCCCGGCTACGAGCCCATCGCCGCGAGCAAGCGCGCCGGCGAGGACGCCCTGCGCGCCATGACCGGCGAATTCACCAGCCGCGGTGTCGGTTTCACCGTGGTATCCGGCGACATGATCGACGGCACCATCATCGTGCGCCTGCTCGAACGCCGGGACCCCGATGCCGTCACCGCACGGCGCGACCAGGGCGACCTGCCGACCGTCGAGGACTTCGCCACCGCCGTCGCCGACGCCACCATCCTCGAAACCCCACCCGGCCACACGGTGTACGTCGGCGGCCGGGACTACCTGTCCGAGGCGGTCAGCGCACAGGCGACCTCGGAAGGCTGACTCTTCGGCTGTGCCTCGGCGCGGCGATCCGCCCGCGCCCGAGGCGGCGCAGCAGGCCGGCATGTTCGGAGGGACGAGGTGGCAGGCGCTGGAGCATGGCCGGCGACAGGCGAGGGTCGGGTTCCGGCTGGCCGAATGATTGCGTGTCGTGGCGAGACTCGCCGAATGGGGGTGCGAAGTCGACTCGCACAGCACAATCCGCTGGCCGGGCCGACGCGGCGGTGACAGCATCGACCGATGCCGCATTGGATCGAGGTACTTCCTACCTTCACACTCGCCTGTTTGATTCTGGCCGCACTGCCGGGTCCAGCCACCGCGCTGTTTCTGCAGCGGTCGGTCCGGGACGGCCGGGCCGCCGGGCTGGCGGCGGTGGCGGGCAATGAGATCGGCATCTTCGGCTGGACGCTGGCGGGCGGCGCGGGACTGTCGGCGCTGCTGGTGGCCAACCGGGTGCTGAATGTGGGCATTCACCTGCTGGGGGCGGTCGTGCTGGTGTGGCTCGGCATCCAGGCCTGGCGCGGATCGCGGGGCGACGACGCCTTCGGCGCCGCGTTGACCTCGGCCCTGCCGGGCGGCCGCACCCCGGCCTCCGCCTTCCGGGCATCGCTGATCTCCATCGCCGCCAACCCGAAGGCCGCGGTCTTCGGCCTGACGATCCTCCCCCAATTCCTACCTTCGAGCGGCCCGGTCCTCCCCACGGTCCTGATCCTGGCCGTCATCCAGCTCGCCATCGACACCACCTGGTGCATCGGCGTCGTCCTCGCCGCCGACCGCGCCGGAGCCTGGCTGCGCCGCACCGGAATCCGCCGCCGCATCGAGCGCACCCTCGCCGCCATCCTCGTCGGCCTGGGCCTGGGCCTCGCCGCCGACGCCCGCTGAACACGGACTCCGCACCTCTTCGACGCCGGCGCTTCGGACACGACCTCGTGGCGCCACGAAGCGGACCGCCGCAGCAGGCGGTGGAATCGGGCTGCACCGATACGAATTCCTCCGCATCGAACGCATCCCGGCCGCCGTGCTCGTGGATGCGTCTCGGGCCGTCATACAGTGCCCGCCGAACGGAGCGCCGCACTCTCTGTTCGGTCTTGTTCGAGGGCGTGTCGAAACGA
Organism: Nocardia sp. NPDC101769; assembly: GCF_044766925.1. Lineage (NCBI taxonomy): Bacteria > Bacillati > Actinomycetota > Actinomycetes > Mycobacteriales > Nocardiaceae > Nocardia > Nocardia sp. NPDC101769. The sequence goes on from NZ_JBIWMX010000033.1 coordinate 83,828, forward strand.
GTGGTCGGGAAGTGGGGGTGCGCGGCATTCGATGAGGCTTGCGCGCGTAAGTGCGGCATCCGGTGGAGGCCAGGGGGTACGACGCGGTGGTGTTCGGCGTGGCAGGAGGTGGCGTGCAGGACGACCATGGTGGTACCGGCGGGTGCGGATCGGGCACTGAGCGGAGGTGGTGTGGTCATGGTGAACGACGTGGAGAAGCGGTGGAATGATCCGTCGATGTTGCGGCATGCGACCACCTATGTGCTGGCCGTGCTCGGCGGGACCGCGGTTGTTGCGGTCGTCGTGCTGGTTTGGGCGGCGGCACGGCCTGCGTGCCTGAATGCGGGGTCGAGCCTGTGTGATAGCACCTCCCGGGTTGTGGTGGGGCTGGTGCCGGGTGGGGTTCTGTTGTTCGGGGGGATCGGGGCGCTGGTGATCGCGTTCCGGGCGTGGCGGGCGGAGCGGGCGTGGCCGATCTGGCAGGGGGCGGCGTGGTTTCTGTTCACGATCATGGTCGTGTACCTGAGCATTGCCGGGACGCAGGGTTAGCGGATCAGATCGGGCAGTGGGTGGCTTCGGCGGAGGTGTCGTGGTGGTCGAAGGGCGTGCCGCGGATACCGACGCGGGCGGCGAGGTAGCGGGCCACCCGGGTGTTGCGGTCCCACATGGGGTCGATGCAGCGGGCGCGGCGGGCCATGCGGGCGCGGGCGCCGGGGAGGTGGTCGTCGAGGGCGCGCAGACGGACCCCGGTGGTGGCGGCCAGGCCCACCAGCTGTGAGAACGGGCGCAGGGGTACCGACTCCAGGGGTGTATCCGCCAGCAAAGTGCGGACCAGGGGTTCGCTGCTGTAGTAGGCCAGCGCACCCAGAAGCGGTGCGGTAGCGGTTATTTGGAGGCGACCGGTCAGTGTGGCCGTGGTGAAGCGACGGGTGGCCGCGCCCACCATGGTGGCCGTCCACCGCGGGGCCACTCCGGCGGTCGCGACCATATAGTCGGCCTGCTCCATGCCTTCGGCGGCGCGGCGGGGAATGAGTTCGTCGGGGACGCCGAAAACGTATGCGATGTAAGCCCAGTAGTGCATGACCGCGTCGAGTTGGCGGGTGGTGCAGCGGCGGCCGTGCACGTGGTCGAAGCACATCGGTGACAGACCGAAGGTGACGGCCGCGCCCATGGTGGTGGCGGTGGAGATGGGATTGCCGTGCTCGGCGAAATGCTCATCGCCCCAGGTTCGCCGGAGCATCGCACGGACATGGGCGTGCATGAGCCGGACTCGGACGGTGTCGTGGAAGATCGGGTTGCGGCGCTCCAGCGCTCGCGGTGCGGTGACGCTGCGGAACCAGACCGAGGATTCGAGATTGCGGCGGTAGGGATCCCGGACGAAACGACCCGTCTGCCCGACCGCGGAGGCGACCTCCGCCCCCACGAAGGTACCCATGAAGTCCTGCACACCCATCGCCATCTTCCCGGCGAGCGACACATTGATCCAGAGCCGGCGGCCGTACTCCCACAGGTCGGGGTCGTACCAGTCCGGTGGATTGTCCAGCAGCGCGAACAGATTCACGAGTTCCGGCAGTGGATCCTCGATGCTGTCGATGCCGTGGGCAAGCGCCTGGTTGAGCATGCGCCGACCGCCCGCGGAGCCGAGCCGCCGGAAGGCCGCCACCAGCGCGTCCATGGGTTCGTCGCCCTGCCACAGGTGGTCGGCCATCATCCGGGCGCGCGGTGTGTCGACGGGCTCGGGCCGCACGTCGATCCACGGACCCAGCATGGCCTTTCGCGGTTCGAACCACAGCTTCGAGGGCACGGCGCGCGGCGGTGGCGGGCGCAGCGGCAGGCCCGGGCGGTAGTAGTAATCGTAGGGATGCGACCGTGTCGCTTCGAGACCCTCGGTCATGGCGTCAAAACCCTGTCAGCTGGCGGAATCTGGTGATCGAGTCGGCACCGCGGTCAGCGCGGACCGGGCAGTAGTGCTTGGGGTCGCCGCGGTGTTCGGCTGCGGGCCACAGCATTTCGGGTGCTTCGGGCGGCGGCAGCCACGCGGGACGTTTCCCGGCCACGCGGCGGCGGGCGGCGTGGATGCGGGGGAAGAAGTATTTGACCGAGTCGGGTGTCACCCGGTTCATGGCCGACAGCGTCCGGCACATCCGGTCGAAGCGGCGCTGGTCACGGGCGGTCCAGGTGAACCCCATGGTGCGGCGGATCTCCGGATCGCACAGGCCGATGGTGACGAACCGGTAGAACTGTCCGCCGGCCGGGCGGATCAGGTGCTCCCACAGTGGTTTCGGTAGCTGTCGCACCAGCGGGAACGGCGGCACCGGCACGGTGTCCACGAGATGGAAGACATCCCGGGCCGCCTTGGTCGGTTCCAGGGTGTCGCGGCACATGTCGCGCCAATAGCGTTGGAAGGCGGGCCAGCTCGGCGGCACCACCCGCATGCTCATGCCGTACAGCTCGTACCAGCGGTAGTGCTCGCGCCAGAGTTGTTCGCGCTCGGCCTCGTTCAGCCCGCCCATGAACAGGTCTGCGGCGCGCAGGTTCTGGACGAAGAACACCGCGTGCGCCCAGTAGAAGGTGCCGGGATCCAGGGCGTGATACCGGCGCCCGCGCGCGTCGACGCCCTTGATGTCGCGGTGGTATCCAACGATCTCGCGGGCGGTGTCGCGGGCGCGGGCGCCGTCGAACACCACCCCGTAGATCGGGTACAGCGAGCGCAGGATCCGCTGATAGAACTCGTCGTGGATCTCGGAGTGGAATTCCACGCCGGCCCCGAGCCCCGGATGCATGTTCTGCACCATGCCGACGAACAGGGCGCTGGGCAGAAAGTACAGGGACCCGAAGATCTTCCAGGTCAGTGTTTCCGGCCCGAGCGGCAACGGATCGCGTCGGAGAGGGTGCGCCGGTTCCTTGCCCTGGTCCGACACCGCACTGTGTGACACCATGTTTCCCACGCTGACACGACTATTTACTCGCATTCAATTCGCATTCCGAATCTCGCCCGAAACGCCATGACATCGAAGCGCCGCACCCCGAAAACGCCCGCGCCACCGCCGCGCCGCACCCCGCAGCAGGAGCGCTCACGCGCCATGGTGGCGCGCATCGTCGACGCCGGGCAGCAGGTGCTGATCACGCACGGCTACGACGGCGCCTCCACCAATCGGATTGCCGCGGCGGCGAATATCAGCCCGGGCTCGCTGTATCAGTACTTCCCGAACAAGGACGCGGTGGTGGCTGCGGTGATCGAACGCTACACCCGCGACGTGGCAGAGCGGGCCCGGGCGCGGGTGCTGTCGAATATCGGCAGACCACCGGAAGTGTCGGTGCCGGAAACCATTTCGTATCTGATGGACGCCCTGGGCAATGACCGTGAGCTGCTGCGCGCAGTGGTCGAGCAGACGCCGCGGCTTGGTGCCGACGGGCCGGTGGTGGCGTTCGAGCAGCAGATCGGCGAGCTGGCCCGGGTGGCGCTGTCCATGCGTCCGTATCCGATTCCGGTCGTGGTGGACGCCGATGCCGCGGCCTGGATGCTGGTGCGCACGGTCGAGCATCTCACCATCCGCTACCTGCTCGACGCTCCACCCATTCCCCGTGAACGGTTCCTGGCCGACATCACGCGGCTGATCCTGAACTTCTTCCGGGAGCCGCCGGTGCGAGCAGAACGCGAGTAATCAAACCGTTTGGTCGACGTGGCGGGCGGCGGGCAGGGCCAGCAGCAGATCCACGGCCTTCGCCGCGCTCTGGGCGGCACTCTCCATCGTGGACGACCAGTCGGTTCGGGTCCAATCCCCCGCCAGCACCAGCGTGGGCACCGAGGTGCGCTGCCCCGGCCGCAGCCCATCGGTGCCGACCACCTGCGAGAACGTGGCCCGCGGCATCGGAACCACCTGCGCGTGCACCACTTTCGCGTCCGCGGCGTCGGGATAGTAGCGCCGCAGCAGCGCCATCTGTTCGTCCACCACCTCGTGGTGCGGCTTGTGGATCTGCTCGTAGGCGCCGCTGGTGGTCAGGCAGTACAGCCAGCCGTCGAGGGTGCCGCGCCCGTGCATGCGCTGCCGATCGAAGACCTCGTCGACGATGCCCGCGCCGCCGATGAGCGCCTCCATGGCGGCCTTGGTGCCGAGTGGGCGGTCCAGGTACAGGTTGGTGCTGACGATCGGGGTGTAGCCGAGTTTGTCGGCGGCCGAATAGATCCGGTCGTGCTCGGGTAGTTCGTCGAGCAGGCCGCCGATGTAGGAGTTGGGCACCGCGCACACCACGGCGTCGGCGGGCTGCACCTCGCCGCCGGCCAGCACCACACCGGTCACCGCGCCGTCCTCGATGCGAATGCGCCGGGCCACCGCCCGGTGTCTCACCTGCACCCCGTGCCGGTCGAACACCCGCTGCGCGCCGGAGACGAACAGGGTGTCGAGGTCGGTGGTGGGATAGCCGATGCTGACGGGCCGCAAATGCCTGACGCCCAACCGGATTCCGGTGGCCAGCACGTCGGCGAACACCTTGGCCGACTCCTGCCGCACCGGTTCGGCGGCGATGCCCAGCGCCAGCCAGTCCCACAGCGCCTCACGCGCGGTGGCGGGCATGCCGAGCCGCCGGAACCACTGATCGGTGGTGAGGTCGGCCAGATCACCGGGCTGACGCAGGCACTGCCACCCCATCCGGAGGGTGGCCGTGGCTGCGCGCAGCCGGTCGCCGGTGCTCGCGTCGGGATGCGCGCCGAACAGGGCACGCAGCGCGGGAAAACCGGTGGTGCCCATGATCGCGGTGCGCCCGCCGGGCCAGCGCAGGACACCCTGCTGCGGGAAGGTCACGTACTGGCGGGTGCCGACACTGGTCAGGTACCGGAACAGATGTTCGTAGCCGCTGGCGATCACGTGCTGGCCGTTGTCGGGGATATCGCGCAGCGGCGCGACCTCCAGCGCGTGGGTACGCCCGCCGAGGCGTCCGCGCCGTTCCAGGAGCGTGACCTGCTTTCCGGCCTCGGCCAGCCAGACCGCCGACGCCAATCCCGCCAGTCCCCCGCCGATGACCACGTAGCGCCGCGGATCGTTCATGTTCGCCCCTCGAACCATAGCCTGCATCAAGAAAGCTACGCCCGCCGTGCCCGGGGCATGCGCGAATTCGGTTACCTCACACAGGGAATGCCGCCGGTATCCATCTGCGACAGATCGGTGGCCTCGGGCGCGTTGGCGCCGGGTGCGGTGGCCGAGACCGGGGCGGGCGGGGTGGTGGAGGTGGCCGGGGTCCTGGTGCGGGTGGCCGAGGTGGCCGGATCGGCCTGGTCGATCGGTACATTCGCGAGAGGTCCGCTGCGGGCGTCGGTGCCGAGGGTGAGCTGGACGGCCTGGGCTTCCACGGCCGCCGATCCGGTGGCGGTGAGCCCGAGTTGGGCCGCGAGGGCGGTGGCGGCGGATTCGGCGCCCGCCCCGTAGGTGAGCGTGGTGGTGTCGCTGGCCGCGCCGGTGGTCGCGGCGCCCTGCGTGAATCCCTGGGTGGCCAGGGCCTGTTCGACCTTGGCGGCCAGGCCGTTCTCGCCGGAGCTGTTCACGACGTTCAGCACGATCCCGGTGGCGTCCCGGATGGCCGTGGTGGTGGGTGCGGGCGTGGTGGTCGTGGTGGTGCCGGAATCGCCCGGGGACAACAGGTTTCGCACGATGCCCTTGATCTCGTCCGGGTCGACGATATTGATCGACTCTCCCGCGTCGTCGGTGCCGAAGTCCTTGACCGGCAGCGTGTACAGCGACAGCCCGTCGTCGAGCAGCGCGGATGCGCGCTGCGCGAACGACAGTGGGTCCAGGCCGCTGTCGATGGCGGTGTTCTGCTTGGCGATATCGAGCAGCGCGCGCAGCTTGGTGGGACTGCTGAGGGTGCCGCCGTCCTGCAGCTGCCGGGCGAGGGACACGATGAAGGCCTGCTGGCGGCGGGTGCGGTCCAGGTCGGTGAACAGCGGCTGATCCGGGTCGCGGCGCTGGCGCACGAAGGCCATGGCCTGCGCGGCGTCGATCTGCTGCTTGCCCTTCTTGAAATTGGCGCCCGAGTAGCTGTCGGAGGTGTCCTCGTTGAGGCACACCGTGATCGGCTGTTCGGCCTCGGCGATCTGGAAGAAGGCGGCGAGGGTGATCTCGACGAAATGGTCGACGGGCACATTGCCCAGGAACTTGCCGACCGTATTGCTCTCGGCGAGGCGGCCGGCGTCGCGGGAGCGCTGATCGAGTTCCAGCGGATCCTTGACCCCGGCAGCGGTGAGCTTGTCCTTGGCCCGGGCGTAGGCGAATCCGTACGCCTGCTTGATCTTTCCCTTGCACGGGGAGGTGGCGCAGGACGCGGGATCGAGGGTGACGTAGTCGTCGCGGGGAATGGAGATGGCGGTGGATTTGGAGCCGTCGCCCGGAATGTGCACCAGGATCAGCACATTCGCATTGAAGCCGCCCTCGCTGTCGTCCCCCGCGTGGAGCGCGTCGTACATGTCCTGGGGCAGTGGATTGCCGTGCTCGTCGAGGCGGCTGTCCAGGCCCATGACGAGGATGTTCTGGGTCTTGCCGGTGGATTTGGGGCCGTCCGGAGTGACACCGGAGATGGTCAGCCCGCTCAATTCCTGATGGTATCTGCGCCAGGCCGCGCCGGTGGCGGTCAGCGCCGCGACTGCCAGCAGGGCCATTGCCACCCGCCCGGCCGCCAGCGCCCGGCGTGTTCGCTCGGGGCGTTCACGAGGGCTGCGGGCGGCGGGCGGGCGGGGTCTGGACCGGCTGGGTCTCGTCGGGCGTAGCGGCACCGTGGCGGGGTCGTACGCAGCCGATTGCCTCCCCCGACGATCTCGAGCATGCGTCATGCCCACCGAGACTAGCCGTTATACGGCGCTGCCCGAGTGCTTGCGGGAGAGCAGGGGGTAGCCCACGCAGACCAGGACACCCCAGACCAGGCCGACCACAAGGGCGCTGCGGCCGTCCTCGGTGAAGAACAACAGGACGACGACCAGGGCCAGGAAGGCCAGGGCGAGCACCGTGGTGACGGGTGCGCCCGGCAGGCGGTAGTCGCTGCCCGGCAGCACGCCCTGCTTGACGCGGAGGCGGTAGAGCAGGTGACAGACCAGGATCACGCCCCACACGAAGATGATGCCCATGGTGGACACCGAGGTGATGTAGCCGAAGGCCTTGTCCGGCGAGAAGTAGTTCACCGCCACGCCGATCACCATGACCGCCGCCGACACCGCGATACCGGCCGCGGGCACCGATCGCCCGCTCAGCGAGCCCAGGGCGGCCGGGGCCTCCTCGCGCTGCGAGAGGCTGCGCAGCATGCGGCCGGTGGAGTAGACGCCGGAGTTGCAGGACGACAGCGCCGCGGTCAGCAGCACGAAATTGATGATGCCGGCCGCGCCCGGAATACCGATCTGCTCGAAGATCTCCACGAACGGGCTGCGGCCCGCGTGGAAGGTGCGCCAGCTCGACACCGACATGATGACCACGAGCGCGCCGACGTAGAACAGGCCGATGCGCAGCGGCAGGCTGTTGATCGCCTTGCGCAGCGTGCGCTTGGGCTCGCGCGCCTCACCCGCGGTGACGCCCACCAATTCCACACCGACGTAGGCGAATACCACGATCTGCAGGGCCAGCAGCGCCTGCCCGAAACCGTTGGGGAACACGCCGCCGTCGTTCCACAGGTTGGTGACGGTCGGGTTGGTGGCGTGGCCGAAGTGGAAGATCAGCACGCCGACGCCGATCACGATCATGGCCACGATGGCGGTCACCTTGATGGCGGAGAACCAGAATTCGCCCTCGCCGAACAGCCGCACCGACACCAGGTTGGCGATGAACATGATGCCCAGCACCACCAGCGCGGTCACCCACTGCGGGATGTCGAACCAGTACTGCACGTACTTGCCGGCCACGGTGATCTCGGCCATGCAGGTGGCCACCCAGACCGCCCAGTAGGTCCAGCCGGTGGCGAAGCCCGCGAAGCGGCCCAGGAACTCATTGGCGTATTCGGCGAAGCTGCCGGTGACGGGCCGGTAGGTGAGCAGTTCGCCCAGGGCTCGCATGATCACGAAGATGGCCAGGCCGGCGGCCAGATAGCAGAGAATGAGCGCCGGGCCGGCCTTCTCGATCGCACCGCCCGCGCCGTAGAACAGGCCGGTGCCGATCGCACCGCCGATGGCGATCATCTGAATGGTGCGCGGCGACAGGCCGCGGGAATATCCCTCGTCGTCCGTGGGTGCGGTACCGGTGTCCGGTAGCTGCCTTTCCGAGGCTGTCAAATGCGGTTCCTCTCGCGTGCGTGCGCCCGGAACCCGCCGTTCGTGATCGGGAGCCACCGGCCGCGCCGAGCCTGCCGGCGGTTTGCCGGGCTCGGTCCAACGGCGTGCCACGCTACCGGAGTGGTATGCGGGGTCACAGTCGCCACCGCATGTGGCGTGCGGTCAGCTGCCCTCGTCGATCAGCTCGAGGCCGGTGACAACCTCGGCCTCGATGCGGATGACGTGATCCATCGGCAGGTTGATCCAGGGATCGAGCAGCGTCTCGTAGCGCTGTACCTGTTCGGGATCCATGATCACCCGTGCAACGCCGGTGACGATCACGCTCCAGCCCTGCCGGGTGTGCTCGTCGAACGAGTCGGCCTCGTACGCCACCACCTGGCCGTCACCCCGCAGCAGGCTGGCGCCCAGATGCGCCCGCACCACCACGACATCCTCTTCGACGATGTGATTGACCGGCCGGATGATCGGAAGTCCCCGGCGCGAGTACACAATTCGCCCGTATTGCGCGCCGGCCAGCCTTTTCAGTGACTCTGCAGCCGAGAGCTCGCGCAGCTTTCGTGCCCCAACGCCACCCATTCCTTCGATTGTGGTCGATCGCTTGCGATTACGCCAATTGCCTTGCCGCATCTCATGGTTCACTCCCAGCATCGGCGCTGAGATGGCACCGCGCCAGCGAACCGCCGGCACCGTGTCGGCGCGGCGGCACCGGTCTTGCTGGTGCACACGCGATCGTCGAGGCCGTCGCATCGGACGACACGGCTGCCGGGCGTTATCCGCCCACCGGGCCCCGGCGACCGGCGCGTGAGATCAGCGCGGAGCTCGGTCGCGTCGAACGGTCCTCGGTCCGGCCACCAGTTCCACGGCGAGCAGAGCGGTGACGGTGACGAGCACTGTCCCGATGAGGACCAGCCCTGTCGGATATCGCCAGAAGGCGAGGACGATCACCGCGACGGCGATGATGCCGCCTCGGAGCGGGCCGCGAAACCGGCCCATGGCGGATTCGATCGCCTGCGGTTCTCGGCCGCTTCGCCGTGACCGCACCGCGGCGAGGGCCCGGTTGTAGCCGTCTCGCACCGCGACCGCGGATCTCGAGGGCCCGCTCAGGAACCCGGCGAGCGCGATCACCACGGCGACCGTGAACACCGCGCGCACGGCGGTCCGCAGTGGCACGAGAAAGGCATCGATCACCGTCGCGGCCGCTTGCGGGGTCATCACCTCGGCGGGCACCGCGTGCAGGTACGCCGATCGCGCGATGCCGATGGCTACCGCCAGTGCCGCCATGGCCAGGGCCAGCGCCACACCCATCCAGGAAATCGCTTGCCGGCGGGCGCCTTTCGGCGCGACCCAGACGGCGCAGGCCGCCAGGAGCACGGTGATCCACGGCAGTACCCGGTCGGTCCGGTCCAGGAACGACACCCACCACCGTGCCTTGACCAGTTCCGGCGAGCGGAACACCACCAATGACCGGTCGATGGCCGGCACCTTCTCGACGAAGGTGAAACCTTGTTCGGTCAGCACGGTCCGTACCCGGTCGATGATCGGCCCGAGCGACACACTCACGGTGCCGTCCTCGCTCATCCCCACTGCCGGATGGGTGTCGCCGGTGAGGACAGCGACAACGCCCTTGTGCGTCTGCCGGTTCGCCTGAATCCACAGGGCTTCGAACTCGTTCGACGCGAGGACGGACGTCGCCGTGTCCCGCACGAAGTCTCGCGCCTGCTTCCCGACCAGCGGGGCCAACCCGACAACCGCGGCGGGCACCCGCGGGTCGTTCTCGGTGATCGCGGTCAGCGCCTGGGCTGTGAGGGCCTCGACGTCGACGCGATCCATGATCGCATCGGTGATCCGGTCGACCAGCTCGCTCTGCAGTGCCGGATCGGTCCCCAGCGGCGTGACGATCCGGAGGTAGCGGCCGGTGTCGAGCACTTCACCGTGGGCGAATCGCGCGAGAACCGAGCCGACTGCCAGGACGGCGACGAGGGCCAGCAGCACGACCATGGCCGTCCAGCGCAGTGCACCGCGGTGTTCGCGCCCGGCCCGCCCACCGGGCCGGTCGCCGGTGCCGGGCACACCACGATGCGCCGCGAGTTCCCGGCGCAATCGCTCGAGCTCCTCGCGTTCGCTCTCGCCCGGTGGGCGATCGGATTCAGCGGCCTCCATGAGAATTTCCGCCTCGGTCCCGCGCTGGTCGATCCCGCGCACGATGGCAGTGGCGATATCGTGCCCTCCCGCGATGGTAGCGATCGCCCCGGCATCACGTCAGCGCATACGGTCGATCAGGTGTCCCATCCATCCCTCGTTCACAGGAATTGATATGACTTGCATTCGCCGCATCTGCTGTGCGAATTCTCCGAGTTCGGGAAGTGATATGCGGACCAGTCGTACGGGGCGATCACAGCGTCGACGGTTTCGTCGGAGCCGTCCCTGAACAACGATCCGTACAGCTTCCTGATCAGGGTATGCCGACCGGACACATGGGCCGCGGAACGGACGGCCAGGAGGGAGCTTCGTACGTCCGATACCGCCCATCGCTGCTTATTCCACTCGGGCACAGGGACTTTCGCGCCGTAGGGCAGTGGCCTCATTCGCCGATCGGCCCACCTCTGCATGCTCGTCTGGGCCGGACTCGCCGCCTGCGGGCGATGACCGGGACCGCGGTCAGGCCGGCGTGTGCTCGATCAATGCGGTGAGCGCGGCGCGCAGGTCGGGGCGGGCCGCGTCGGAATACAGTTCAGCCAGCGCGATCTCGGCCACCATGGCGATGACCAGGAGCGCCACCGCGGGCGGGTCCGCCCAGCCCAGCTGCTCGATATCGGGCGCGATCACCGCGGCGACCAGTTGATTGCGGGCGGTCACCTCGTCGAGCAGATCGGTCTCGGTGCGGGACTGGGCGAAAAAGGCTTTGGTGCCCCGGGTGGCCAGGCAGGCGTCGAGGTAGGCGGCGAGGCCGGTGCGCAGTCGCTCGCGGCCGGGCGCGAGGTCGCCGACGGCGGCGAGGACGCGACCGGTCAGCTCGTCGTGATACCGGCGGTGCAGGGCGACGACATAGCTGCGCCGGTCCGGAAAGTGGTGGTAGAAGGTGCCTTTCGCCATACCGGCGGCCTGGACCACGGCATTGACCGACAGTCCGGCGAGGCCTGTGCGCGCGGCGACCTCCGCCCCGGCGTCGAGCAGGGCGTTGCGGCCCGGTTCCGCGGGTCGGGGCATGGCCGAAATCCTTTCCTGCGCTGTCTCTTCCCCCGAGGGTACACATCGGCTAGCCTATGACCGACCGGTCGGTCATGCGCGGCGCGTAGGGGGCATCGCGAGGCCGACCGGCACGAATCCCCGGGAGTACCCATGCGATCGGCCACCCGCTGCCTCACCGCCGCCGCCCTGTTCGCTGCCGCATTCGCCGTACGCCCGGCCGCTGCCGACGAGCCGGATCCGTCCTACAGCTACTTCGGCGGACTGGCCGCCGAGCTCACCGCGCCCGGGCAGGCCCCACCCGGCGCGAACGACTGGTCCTGCAAACCCGCTGCCGCGCACCCGAATCCGGTGGTGCTGCTGCACGGGCTGTCCAATGACACCGTCACCTGGAACACCCTGTCCGCGGTCCTCGTGAACGCCGGTTACTGCGTGTTCACCACGACCTACGGCACCGGCGCGCTCGGCCCGGTCATGGGCGCCATCACGCCGGTCGAGACCAGCGCCCGGCAGATCTCCGACTTCATCGACCGGGTGCGCGCCGAAACCGGCTCGGACAAGGTCGATCTCGTCGGCCACTCGATGGGCGGCGCGGTGCCGTTCTACGCCCTGAACCACCTCGGCGCCATCCCGAAGATCGACCGCTACGTGGCGCTGGCCGCGCCGCTGCACGGCTCCACGGTCAGCGGCCTCGCGAACCTGCAGCCGCTGCTCGAATCCACGGCACCCGGAGCGGAACTGGCTGCGCAGTGCGGGCCGTGCCAGCTCTCGCCCGGCTCGACGGTCGCCGTCGACCTGAACGCGGACCCGGCCCTCGCACCGGACATCCGGTTCACCACCGTGGTCTCGCGCTACGACGAGATCGCCACCCCCTGGACCACCGGCCTGCTGGACGGGCCCAATGTCGACGACGTGGTGCTGCAGGACCTCTGCCCGACCGACTACACCGAACACTACGAGCTGCCCGCGGATCCGGTCACGGTGCGCGTGGTCCTCAATGCCCTCGACCCCGCACACGCCGCACCCGTCTCCTGCACGATCGTTCTGCCTTTCGCAGGACCGCTGGGTCGATAGCAATCCGCCATTCGAGCCGCCTGCTGCCCATACCCGCCCCGACATCCGCACCCACACGAACGAAGGCCAGCGCATGACCGACTGCGAATCTCTCACTCGCACTAGGCAATTCGCGAAGGACACGACGATGGAGGGCACGCTCGCCGCGCTGCGGGCGGCCCGGGTACGCACGCACGGCGAGCTCGAGGTCGCACTGGCGGCCGGACTCACCACCGCCGCGATCGAGGACCGGATTCTCGATCTCGACGACCAGATCACAGTCATCGCCGAGGCGATCGGGAGTCTGAAACTGCTTGGGAAGCAGGAGTTCTGCCATTGAACCGTATCGGCCGCCTCATCATGGAAGCACGACAAATGTGGTGCACAGGCCCATCACCACGATAATCAACAGTCGACGAGTTCCTGAGCCGTGCGACTGACTTCCTTTCTCTGTTTCGTGCCTGGACCAGGCTTGTTTGGCGTTTCCATGCACTTGATCACCCGGGTGAAGTAGCCTCTGCACGGCCGATCACTCTGCGGCCATACCGAAAGTTCTTCACGGAGAGTGAAATCAAGGAGGCGTGGGTTGGCGCTGTCGGCGGTGCGGGACCTGCGCGAGTTCCGGGCTCTGGCGATCGATGACGAGATCGCCGATTTCGAGCTCGATGTGCTGTCGACGAGCGTGAGCAACCGCCCCAGTAGTGCCCGCCCGCGAAACGGCGTGGATCGCAGTCGAACTCACCGCGAATCCGCGCCCGACGACGCGAACCAACGTGAGTTAGCGGTGAAATGCCTTCAGTTCGGCTGAACCCACGGGGGACTGAGGGGTAAGAATCGTGTCACCTGGCACATGGGCGTGTCTCCCGGTCTTCGGCCCCTGTGCGGGCTACAGCATCTCGGCGTACACGCGGCCGTCGAGCACCCCGAATTCGATCCGACGCGGGAACTCCGACGGGTATCCGGCCTCGAGGTTGTGCAGGTTGCCTCCGATGACGCCCGTGGCCCACTCCCGCAACTCCTCGGGCAGCTGAAACATCCAGCCGTCGGTGGCGCGCAGGTACGGGATGTCGGCACCGAGGGGATCGTGACGGCCGAGAGCGGCCACATCGAGGATCATCCCCTTCTCCCGCGCTGACGCGATCGTGGGCGGCTGCAGCAGCATCATGCCGGAACCGTAGCGCCACCCGCACCCTCCACGGGCGAGGCGCGACGAGGACGCCCGATTTGCCCGGCCGGCAAGCCCGGAACCTACTGAAACCGCTGGTCGCCCAACGCAATGAAAGGTTCGGAGCAATGGGCATCGCCGGTCTGATGTGGAAGGTGCTGTGGGTGCGACAGGGAGAGCCGGCCCCTCGGCGAAGTCGAGGACGACCCGCGAGGCCACGAGCACCGAGAACGACGCGGCCCCGAGCACGCGGAACTGCACAACTGCCCAGACGAGGGCCATTGCGAGCAGCATCCACCGGGTCTTTATGGCCAGCTCCCGGACGCACGATATTCGGCCAATAGCGGACGTTCTGCGCCGCAACATGTTCTGGCCGCCGACCGTGCTGCGTCGGCCGATTCGGTCAGCGCGCTATGCGGCAGATGCGTGTACTTCGGTCTGCTGTAGTCGGTCCGGGTAATGAGCCGTGCCGCAACCTCGGCCCGGTGCGGCCTATACCTGCCGAGAACAGCTGGAAACCGCTAGGTGAGGCTCTGGAGCGAGCAAGTGCTCGCTGTTGTCCTCCGGCCGATATCTGCCTCCGAAGGTAGGGCGAACCGTATGTCGTGCGTGCTCATTGGACGCTTCCCGAGCGTGGGGCGTCGGTGGCGGTGTTGGCTTTCACGAAGTCGCGAAAGGCCTTGACGTCGGATTCGGTCAGGGCTGCGCCGTGACCGAATCCGACGGTGTCGGGCGCCCCGCGGACAGTCCGGCGGCATTCGACGGGATCGACCGACTGTTCCTCGCCGGCGCCGCGCCGGACACCGTCGACGACGCGGTCCGCCAAGCCGTCGCAGGCGGCGTCGGGCACATCGTCGTCTTGTCCTCGCACGGACCGGAATTCGAGATCAACCTGCCGCCCGAGCAGTGGTACTGGCTGACCATCGAACGGACCGTCGAGGCATCCGGAACCAGATGGCACCACCTGCGCCCGTCCGCCATCCTCGCCAGCATGCTGCCCGAGGGCTGCCCGTATCCCGGCGTCTCCTGGGCAGAAATCATCCGCAACGACGGGGTTCTCCGCCAGCCCTACACGACCGCCGCCATCCCACACCTCGACGAGGACGACCTCGCAGCCCTCGCCGCAACGGTGCTCACCGACCACGAACACCCGGACGGCGTCATCGACGTCGCCGGCCCCGCCGTCAGCACCCTCGACCGTGTCCGGACAATCACCGAAATCCTGGACACGCCAATACGATTCGAACAACTCGAACCCGACCAGGCTCGTCAACTGTGGCGCGGTCAGGGCTGACCCGAAACCACCATCGACATCACCCTCTGGGCCCAAGCCCAACATCACCACCAACCCCGCACCGCCAACCCCACCTTCGACAAGATCCTCGGCCGGCCACCGCGAACCTTCGACCAATGGCTCACCAACCACATCCAAGCCTTCCGAACACCCACCTCCCCACACCCCTAACCGGCGCGGCGGGTTCGTACAGCTTCTACGTCACCTTTGGGGGCGCGTACGCGCGGGTCATCAGAACAGCAGGGCGATCACCCCGGACGAATCCCTTCGGAATGCACGATATTCGCCATTACCGTGCACTGACGACATCTGGTCGGCGGGCTCAGATGCCCCTTGCCCGTTGATCTTCCACGCACCCGCGCTGGCCGGTTCGGTCAGCGCGGCATGCGGCGCGTGAGTGCGTTGGTGGGCGATCTCCGCCGCGCGGAAACGATCAGCGACACACGGTGTGGGCTGTCTGGAACCCTAGTGCGTCTGGTTCGCGGCTGCCGATTCCTGGAAGTCGAGGAGTGCTTCTCCATGCGTCTGCGCCCACTCCGTCAGCATCGCTATCGGCTCCTGGAGCGTCCGGCCGAGCGGGGTCAGGCTGTATTCCACCCGCGGGGGCGCTTCGGCGTACCGCCGTCGATCGATGAGGCCGTGGCTCTGCAAGCGGCGCAGGGTCTGGGTCAGCACCTTCCGCGAGATACCGCCCGACAAAGCGACAAGTTCACTGTGCCGCTTGGGGCCATCCCCGAGCGCGTACAGGGTGACTACGGACCACTTGTTCGCGACGATCTCGATCGCTGTGCGCGCGGGACAGTCGGACATGAACATGATTCCGGCAGGGGGACTCACGGTCCGAAGGTTACCAAAAGGTACCTATCGGATTCCTAGCGTAGCCGTCATGCACATCGCAGCCCTGATCTTGTCTGTCCTGCTCGCTTTGGCCATGCTCCAGTCCGGAGTGATGAAGTTCTTGCGCCCCGCGTGGATACGCCAATTCGCCGAAGCGGTCCACCTCACCACCTCCCAGCTCACCGCGCTCGGGAGCCTGCAGATCGCCGCGACGGTCGGTCTCCTCTGGGGAATCTGGTTCCCGCCCTTCGCGATCGCCGCCGCGATCGGGCTGGCGCTCTACTTCACCGGCGCGATCATCGCCCACCTCCGCAGCGGCGACCGGAACATGCTGGGAGCCGTGGTCTTCCTCGCGCTCTCGATCGCGACGTCAGTCGTGCTCGTTCTCAATGTCGCCTGAACTCCAGGAGCCCAACCTCGCAGTCTCGGTTGTCCGCCTTCAAATCGCGCGCGATGTCCGAACACCTGGAATCGGCTGGTTGCAGACGTTCCGCGGGCCTCGGATCGGCACGGCCAGTTGAACTTCCGATGCGCGCTGACCGGACAGGCCAGCGCGGTATGCGGCTTCTTAGAAAATGATGGGTAGGACCGGGTCCCGGCCAGGACTCGGTCCAGGTGCCCGGCGGGATGCTCTCCTATGCGGCTGCCCGCCAGCAGGATCGGTGTGGCTCACTCATGGCTTGCCGTCCCGCCGGGACACCGTGCGGGAGTGGCTGAAAAGGGGCTTGCCCTGGCTCGAAGAAGCGGTGCCCTCCCCGTGCACGCACACCAAAAGATTCGAGTCGGGAAGGCCCGCGATGACAGTCATCATCGGCATGGATCCGCACAAACGCTCGGCCACCATCGAAATCATCGCCCCCTCCGGACAGATCCTCACCGCCGGCAGATACAGCACCGACCGCTGCGAGTTCACCGAAATGCTCACCACGGCACGACGATTTGCCGATCGCGTGTGGGCGGTCGAAGGATGCAACGGCATCGGCCGCCACCTGACGCACCGCCTGGTCAGTGCCGGGGCCAGATTCCACGTAACTTTTAAGATGCTCGAGCGGCAGATGTTCGGCCGACGAAACCGGACCTGCTGTGCAAGCGAATCCTGTTGAGCGACTGAGTAAAACGACAGAGCGATCACGAAATATGGGCCAGATCCAGGATTCGCGAGTTGTCTGTCGGAGCCAGAAACGAGTACCGGTCATCCACCACCACGCCTACGCCGGCGTGCCGGGTTGGACACGGCCGCGATGGCGCCCCTGCGAAATCCACATAGGTTTGCCCGACCATGACGTCACCGGCCCGCATGCACTCAGCTGCGCGCTCGCATCGCTGCTGGTCAAGCCATTGCCGTTGATGGTCGCGCGAGTCCGGGAACCCCGGTTTGCGCTGTCGCCGGATTCCGTCGCGATGGTCCTCGGCCCCGCGGACGTGGGGTGGTTCTCGGCAGGATTCGAGTAGTTCGCTACTCGGGGCATCGTTGTGGATGGGGAGGACAGTTGGGTGATCTCGCCGAGATCCCTGGCGGGGGTGGCGATTCTCGGGGAGAACGTGACCGCTGTTCTGCGGCCGTGTCCGGATCGGCTCGGCAGCTTCTGCGGGAGTGGCTGGGCCGCACATGTCGAATCGAGGAAACCCATCATGAACGCCAGCTACATCGCGTCCTGCCCGAAGCGGCCGTCGCGAACGATGTCGGCGGCGATCGCGGCGATCACCATCCTCGGCCTTGGGGCTGCCGGGATTGTCGCCGCGCCGATCGCGACAGCTCGAACGAATCTTCCCGCCCCTACGGCACCGCCGACCGGAGGCGATCCGCACTGGGAGTCACTGGCCCAGAAGTGCTACAAAGGTTCGATGCGAGCCTGCGATAGCCTCGCCGATCAGACCGAGGTCGCGAACGCGCCGGTCTACCACGATTACGGCTTCTCCTGCGGCGGCCGCGTCAGCTACAACCCAACCGGGCAGGTGTACAACTACTGCATCGACCAGTTTCCCGACCATCCGTGACTGAGTGATCGGGCTTTACCCCGGCAGTCCATCGCGGTGTCGCGGCTGTGAGAAGAACGGCCGAGTCCGCAGGATCCGGCGGTAAGCCGCTACCGCCGGATCCTGCGGAAAGCCGCTACCGCAGGTAGTTTGCGGAGTCGCCGCGCCTCGGCAGGCCTTTTCCGGCTCAGTACCTGAGCTACCGCACATAGTCGGTACCTGTCTTCGCGCAGCGGCGCACGGCGGCGAGGTTGTCCTTCACCTACCGCCATTCGGAATGAGAAGGGTGTGCACGCCGCTGTCCGGGTAGCGGATATCTCCGCATTCGGCGTACAGCACTGTGTTGACCGAGGTCGTCCTGGTCCCGCCCAAGAGATCGCCGACGACCTGACCTCGCGTGATCGTCCCTGTCGCCTGCTGGCTGGGGTAGTACTCATTTGGGGCTATGCCGAAGCTGGCAGAGACACCGAATTCGGACTTCCCCTGTTCCTCGCCGAGATCGCTGATATCGCAGCGGCACGCCTCACTGATCCGCAACCCCAGCAGTCCCAGCATGGCGACCAGCGCGAAGTCCGGCGGATTGTCGGAGTCGCGGGCCGCGCACAACAATGCCGCGAACTGCAGATGTGAAAGCCCCAGCGTCGGTGACTCGTTCGACACTCGTGGCCGGCGCACATACTCCGCCGGAGACCTGTCGAGGACGCCGTCGATGACGCAGGTGCGGTAGAAGCCTGCGACGACGGCCAGGCGGCGGGCGACGGTGGCGGGTTTGAAGCGGCGGACTTCCTGCATCCACCGCATGTACCGCTCCACCTCGGTCCGCGCCACGGCCAGCGGGGTCAGCTGGTGGTCGATGCACCAGTAGAAGTACAGGCGCAGATCGGATTTGGTGTGGATTCGTGAGACCGCGGAGAACCGACCGGGATCGAAGTGCTCGATGGCCGCGATCTGTCCATTCCATCTGCTTGAACCGGCACACAGCCGGACGAGCTGAGCCGTGCACTCGGCCGGATAGATCAGCCCGGTATGCGGCATGACAGTGCGTTGGTGCCGTCAAACGCTTGCAACAGCAGTGATCTTACGCGGGCTGACAGTGATCAGCCTCCGCTCCCGGTCCGGAACCCACCCGACCGCACCCGGCGCAATCGACGCGTCGATGTATTTGGCTCGGATACGTTGGGTCCAAATCGCGTTCGAATCGTCGGAAACCTTCGCATCTCCGATCACCCGAACCTGCTTGTTCGGCCGCTCACCGTCGGCTCGCAACGCACCCTCCACGTCAATCACCAGCCCGACTCTGGGATTTCGCATGATCCGCCCCAGATGTGGCCGACCCGTATAACTGGTCAGGTGGAACGCTCCATCGCTCCACAGAAACCAGATCGGGGTGACATGGGGATAGCCCTCCGAGTCGATCGTCGCCAGGTGCGCAACGACATCCAGGCTCAGCAGTTCCCCGACCTCGGGGTCTTCCAGACTGCGCATGATGTCTGAACGCTACCCGTCGTGTCATCGGCAGTAGCGTGCGTTCGGCCGGCGCCGGATACCCTCGGCCCGTTGGCCTTCCGAGGCGCCGCGCTGGCCAGTTCGGTCAGCGCGGTATGCGGCAATGTAGGGCGTTCGACCGGCGGTCCGGTTTCCTGGCGTACGTAGGTCCGGAGTCGGTCTTCGGTTGAGATAGCGCAGTCTGTCGTTGAGGATGGCGTGATGTGGGGTGTGCGGTTCGTGCGGCGTGTGGATGGGTTGATCTACGAGTTCGTCCGTGATGGGGACGCGCAGGGTTTTCCGTCCTACAAGCGGGTCGACCTCGATATCTGGTGTCGGCGAATTCCCGATTACGGGTGGGTGGTGTGTAATGCGGCCGCCGCAGTGTCGAGTCGCCCGTTCGAGGATGCCGGGCAGGGCGAGCTTCCGCCTGAGGGTGTGTGGGTGAGCTTCAAGGGTGACCGCTCGTATGTGTATGACTTGGTGCACATCGAAATCCCGGCAGTGGTAGGTACCGAGCCGCTGTAGGCCAGTGATCGTACGACGTTCTGCCCCCTGCGCTTTCGAGGAGTCGCGCGTCGGCCGGTTCGGTCAGCGCGGTATGCGGCATGTTAGGTCGCCCTTCCCACCGATGTGACGTCAATCTGAACTGCGGGCGCGACAGCATGGTGAGAAGATCCTTCACACGATGACGTACATCAGGGCAGTTGCAGTTCGGTATGAAGACGATCATTTCCCGGGGTGGGTCGAGGCTGAGTTCCAGCAGGCGGACGGAAGCACCGCCAGTTTCGTCGCGAAGGTGCCCGAATTCCAGGAGCATGACCAATTGACTCGCGACGCCGTATATCCGATCCCCTTGGAAATCACGTGCGATCTTGTGAGCGTCGACCGAGACCGTCAGGTCGCCACGATCGACCTCTGTATAGGTATCGGCCTATGCGAGGTGGCGCTCGACCAGCTCGGTAGCCTGCCCGACGTCTGAAGTCATACCTAGCGTGTACTGACGACGTTCAGTCGGCAGACTGAGATGACTCCTGCCAGTTGATCTTCCACGCTTCCCGCGCTGGCCGCTTCGGTCAGCGCGGTATGCGGCAGATTAGTGCGTTGGTGGGTGAGCAGCGGCGGTGAATCGGTGGCGCGATTCCAGGACTGCTGTTGAGGATGTTCTGATGGCGAGTGTGTTTGAGGGTCATGCTGTTTCACGCGAGGATCGAGTAGAGGTCTGTACAGGGCTTTCGTTGTCATAGCGTTCCACGTGCTACGCGGTTGGTGTATTTGGGATTTCGATTCGCTGTTGCGACTTGTCGTCGAGCCAGTAGGCGTTGCCGTCCTCGACGACGAGCAGTTCTTCGAACTTCGCGCCGAAGGTTCCGATGCGCAGATGTGGTTCCATGGCCCAGATCCCGGTCTTCGGACCGGTGTGGAACGGGCCTAGTTCCTCGGGCAAGACCAGGCGGCTGACGATCTTGAGGAGAAAGCCCGGGGCGTGCCAGCTCAGCATGTAACCGAAAGGGCGTTCGGGCAGGAAGTAGGGGAACGCGGAGGCGAGTCGGCCGTGTCGGTAGACGCGGTGGCCGAGGACATGTCCCACGTAGCCGTTGACCGCGTTCTGATAGCCCGCGGCGCTCATCTGCTCGGTCACCCAGTCGAATACGCCGGCCGCTTGCTGAGGGTCGGCGAAATGCCCGGGCAGCTGTGCGCGCAGATCGGACAGGAAGTCCTGTGCCTTACGCAGTTCCGGGTTCTCGCCGACGCTGACGGTGTAGGCGATGTCGCCGGTGAAGCCGTCCACGATCGGTGAGCAATCCAGGATCGCGACATCGGCGTCACCCAGCGTAAGACCCTCGCCTTTGGCGGGTGCCCATTCGGCGTCGGGGGCCAGCGTGCGGGCGGCGAACGCGACGATCGGCTTGTGCAGCCAGGTCTTCACGCCGTGACCGCGCAGCCACGTTGTCATCCATGCCTGGGTCTGCCCCTCGGTCCATCCCGGGCGCATTTCCGCGGCGGTGGCTTGCGCACAGTCGAACGCCAGCGCCTGGGCGCGCCGGAACCCCTCGATATCGGCCGGGGACAGCTGGGTCGCCGATGCGGTGCGGCGGCGTGACAGCCAGCGGATGAACCTTCCGGCGGAATCTGGTGTCGGCGGATTGGTCAATGCGGCCACGAATGCTCTCCTGCCCCCGGAAACTGCTTCAGCACAACAGCTTAGGCACTGATCGACGGCCGAGGTCGAACACGAGGGAATCAACCGGCGGGAGTTCGCGCTGGTCGGGGTGGGCCCGCCAGAACGCACACAAAATGACCAGATCATCACCGTAGGATCGCTTACCGATCGCACGGAACTCGGCGATAGCGGACGTTCTGCACCGCACCAGATTCCGGCCGCCAGCGCCCCGCACTGGCCGGTTCGGTCAGCGCGGTATGCGGCAAATGAGTGTGTTTCGTAGTGCCGGGGTAGCCATGACGATCATGGCGGACTGGGAGATTCGACCGGCCACGTCGGCGTACATCGAGCCGGTGGCAGACCTGCGGGCGGTGGTGCTGCAGGCATATCTCCACACCCGAATGTCCGCACAATTATAGGTTGTGCGACACGGACATTCGGTTGTTTGCGCCACCCGCCCGCAGTGGACTTCGATCCCCTCTCATGGCATTCGGCACGGCAGGGTTCCGACGGGGTGTGCAGCGACGATCGCTGGGCAGGGAGTTCCAGTGGCTCTGGGCCGCCTACGCAGCCAGCGCGTATGGATCCGGATTCGGGCTCGGGGCTTTTTCCATCATCGCGGTCCTGGCATTGCACGCGGGCCCGACGGCGATCTCCGCGCTGTCGGCGGCGGGGCTGACCGTAGGCGCGGTGCTGGCAGTACCGCTGGGCCCCTGGGTGGAGGCGCGCCGCAAGCGCCCGGTGATGATCGCAATGGATCTGGGCCGGTTCGCGGCAATGCTGAGCATCCCGGCCGCCTACGTCCTGGGAACCCTGACCTATGTCCAGGTGCTGGTGGTGACGGTGCTGGTCGCCGCCGCCAAGATCGCGTTCAACGCCGCCAGCGGCGCCTACCTGAAATCGCTTGTGCCTGTGCAGGATCTACTCGTCGCCACCGGACGATTCGAGGCGACCACCTGGACCTCGGTCATCGTCGGTCCCCCGGTGGGCGGCGCGGCGATCGGAATCTTCGGCCCGGTCGTCACCATCGCGGGCGACGCGATCAGTTATCTGCTGTCCGCGCTGGGTATTTCGGCGATCGGCCCGGGCGAGCCTCTTCCCCCTTCCACTCCCGGGTCCCGGATCCGCGCGACGGATCTGCTCGACGGCTGGCGGCACATCCTGTCCCATCCGTCGCTGCGCCCACTGCTGTTCAACACGAATCTGTGCAACGGGTTCATCATGGGCACCGAACCGCTGATCGCCCTGCTCATGCTCCGCCAGCTCGGCTTCGCGCCCTGGCAGTTCAGCCTGGCCTTCGCCGCGCCGTGCGTCGGTGGGCTGATCGGCGCCCGCAGCGCGGCCCCGCTGGCGGAGCGGTTCGGCCGGCACCGGGTCATGCTGGCCTCCGGTGCGCTGCGCTCGTGCTGGATTCTCGGCTGGGCCTTCGTCCAACCCGGCATGCCCGGCCTGACGCTCGCGATCGCCGTGCAGTTCGGCCTGGTCACCTCCTGCGGCATCATGAACCCCATCTACGCCGCCTACCGGCTCGAACAAACTCCCAGGGAGCTGGCGGCCCGTACCCTGTCGTCCTGGTCGGTGACCAGCAACCTGTCCATCGCCGCCCTGACGATGCTGCTCGGCCTGCTCGCCTCCGTCGCCGGCGTGCGCACCGCGATAGCGACCGCCGGAACCGCCATGCTGCTCACGCCACTGCTCCTGATCCCCATGCGCGCCATACCGGCACCAAGCCTGGAGTCCGAACCCGAACCCGCGCCCAGCCGCGACTGACGTTCACCCACCCCACCTGATGCGGATTCGGCCCTGCCCTGGCGAACGGTCACCAGGCTTCGCGAGCGGCCCTGACCGATCCGCCCGCGAACACGCTCAAGTCGGAATCCACACCGGCAGCAGCCTTTCGCGATGATGCTCCTGCATGTCGCAGTGCCGCACGCACTGCATTCGGCAATAGCGGACGTTCCGCCGGCCTCGGATCGGCACGGCCAGTTGATCTTCCGATGCCCCGCGCTGGCCGGTTCGGTCAGCGCGGTATGCGGCAATAGCGGACGTCTACTATCCGTTGTTCTCGTCGATGGAGGCGATGACCTGCTCCGCAGTGGCCTTCGCATCTGCAGCCAAGGCGTCGCCATGACCGACCTGTCGGGCGAGGTCTTGATCCCGGTCGAGAACCTGCTCACCCCGACCTGTTGCGGCGGATGTGCTGGGACGGCCTGCCGAAGACCGCGACCAATGGGGACGCCCCGGCCCCCATCGAGGACTACCTGGCCGCGGGCAGCGCCCAACTCTGGCAGCGGGCACTGGTCGGCGCGCGCTTGACCGCCGCGCTGTACTCCGCGGCGGACTGACCCCCGTTTCGGTGCCCCTGCAAGTCGGGGGTCACCCATTCTTGTGAAGCGAGACAATTTCACTGCGAGTGAAGGCAGGATTCCGCTCGACCAGAAATCTGGACGAAGCAAGGAGTCACCAATGCCCGCCACAAACCGCGACATCGCCTGGGCCGCAACCCTTGTCGGCGTCGCCGGAACCCTCACCACACTGTTCCCGGCCCTCGCCACCGCTGGCATCCACGGCATCGAGGTGCTGGACTGTTCGAACCGAACCTGCACGTCACCCGCGTCTTACATTGTCGGACAAAGCTATTCGTTCATCGCGCCCTCCAATGACAGCGCCATCAGACCCGTCAGCAGCTTCTACGACAACGGCGCCTGCATCGGAAGCGACGTTAATTCCGTCACCTGGGTTCCACTCACCGCGGGAACCCACACCCTGTCCACCACCGGCGATCACACGGATTCGTTGACGGTGGTCGTGGTCGCCGCACCCCCCGGATCACCGACGGCGCAGCAGCCCCAGCAGGGCGGCTGCGGTGGCGGCGGCAGCATCGGATCCGGCAGTTCGAACCTGCTGCCCGGCAGCTAGCACTCCGCCCCGGCAACTCTGACATCCGAGTTCATCGCAGGGGGCGAGATCCTCTCATGCCCACCACCCGGCTCCTGCGCCATACTCGGGTATGAGCGGATGCCCTGGGCGGCAGCCGGTCTGGACTGCGCTGGTCGGTTCGGTCAGCGCGGGGTCGGCCCGTGTCAGCCTGCTGGCGATGGAGGCCGTGCAGTGTGGTTGGCGCAGCCTTGGCTCACCGGCTCCGCTCCCCGAATCAGGGGCTACAAGAGCGCCCCGCTGTCGGCCCCTCCTGCCAGGCCGTCGGGGTTGTCGGGCCGGACCCAATCCGATCCCCGCCGGTATTCGCGCAGGTACTCCGTGTGCCAGCGTGGCCAATCCATATAAGTCGTGCCCGCACCCCGCCGGTAGCGCCGGTACTGGCCGCCGGCTGTGCGCAGTGACCGGCGGGATTCGCGAGCGGCCCGCCGGGCACCTGCGAGCGCAGACCGCATCTGCCCCATGGTCAGTTCCACTGGCGGATCGGCGTAGATGCCGGACTTCCTGAACATAGGTGATTCCTTCGCGACGAATCCTCGTGGCGGGAGGGACCGCTGTCGTTGAGTCCCCACCCACCACCAATATCATTGTGCGCGACTCGTACGGGGCTGCGGTGCCCCGACTTCGGTGGGCCGCTCACGACGGCCGTACCGCTCGCTACGCAGCGGCGGAACCCTCACGGAAGTATCGCTGTTGCGAGACACATTGGGAGAGTGTGGGGTTCGATCGGAGATCGTTTATGCGACGCCGCGACGATCCGAACGGAAGATCAGTCTGGTCAAGCGCGCGGTGTCAAGCTGTTGCACGGCCGGCGATCTCCTGGTCGTGCAGTTGCGTGAGCTGATGGTCGAATTTGACGCGAATCCCCGCGACGGCATCGGCGCCCTGTACTACCGACTCCTCATCAGCGGCGACCCGATCAACCCCGCCTACGCAGACCGGATCATCGACACTCTCGCTCCCGCTCTCGAAGCCAAAGCGTGACGACTACGGCCTCCACCATGCGGCTGGAACGCCAGTTCGGGTTCACGACCAAGCACAAGCCCGCCAACATTGCAGGCGCGCCGCGATGCACTGAACTCGGCAATAGCGGACGTTCTGCACCGCACCAGGTTCCGGCCGTCGGCGCGCTGCGCTGGCCGGTTCGGTCAGCGCAGTCAGCGGCAAGATAGTGCGTTCTGGCAGCGAGATCACTCTGAGCCCGGGTACTCCAAGTCAGGATGGCCCCACCAGATTTTCACCTCCGCGGCGGGTGCGACACTGGCGACACATCGGCGCAACGAGCCCTCGAAGCTCGAGTACCACTGGCCCCAACTACTGATGTACAGCGAACCCTCACTCCTGCATTCGACCGACCAATGCTGGTTCTGCTCCACTGTGTTCAGCATGACGTCCCGATCCATACCTTCATGGGTGAGCACCTCCGCACCGCTTCGTAAACGGATTGAGCCTGGTCGTCACCGGTAAGGCCGCGCACGTCGAACTGCATCTCCACATTGCTCGTCACCGAAGGGACGCTAGCGCTGGTCGCTGACACCCGCACTCGAACGATCATCCTTCAAGCTCGCTCATCGGCAGTAGCGGACGTTCTGCACCGCAACAGGTTCCGGCCGTTGGCGGCCGGTTCGGTCAGCACGGTATGCGGCATTGCAGCGCACTCTAGCTCACTAAAGCTAGCGGATGAAGGCGCTGGACGATCCGGTCGGCTCCATTCCAGTCACGCGTGAACGCCTCGGATGTCAAACCCGACCGCGAGAAGGGTATCTGCGCTCGGCTGCACGGGCTTGATCGAATCATCGAGGCGCGGCGCCACGGCGCTTTTCCCTTTGCGGGGGAGCCAACCGACGAACCAGAACAACGCGACGCATGCGATACCCGCTTGCGCGAGATACTTGGTCGAACTGTCCGGGTGACCGAAGTTGATGATTAAGCAGATCACACGCTGGGTCTGTCCAGATAACGGCTCTGTCCCTTTTTCGGTGGTGACTGTGCGCCGTTGACGGCACGATGTACCGGTGGGTGAGGTGAATGTGCCTGCCGCCGTGGTCTTTTCAGGGTTGTGGCCGTTGGTGGTCGAGG
>NZ_JBIWMX010000034.1:0-109240 GCF_044766925.1 Nocardia sp. NPDC101769
ACACGACGAGCAAAGGGGAAATGGGGACTTCTACCTGGCCGCCAGCGGGGACCTACCGCTGGCCACCAGCGGGGACTTTCTCATGGCCACGGACATACCTCGCCAAGTGCGGGTGACTTGATCACCGCGAGACATCCACGATGACCTATGCTGAAAGCCCAGGTCCTGGTGGTACCAGCCAGTCAATGGAGGTCCGTCATGTCCATATCACCAACCGTGCAGCAGTGCCTGAATAATTCGGGCATCAAGTATGAAATCGTGCGGCATCCACACAGCCACAGCAGCTCAGAAACTGCCGAAACCGCCCACATCCCCGGCGACCACCTCGCCAAGACAATCGTCCTGGAAGACGAGCTCGGCTATGTCGCCGCCGTGGTGCCATCCACCCATCATCTGCGACTCGCGAAGCTCCGGGCCCAAACGGGGCGGCGGCTGGCGCTCGCCAAAGAGTCGGACATCCGCGAAACCTTCAAGGACTGTGAGGTCGGCGCAATCCCGCCCATGTGCACCGCCTACGGCATGACGACGCTGATGGACGAGAGCCTCGCCACTGCGCCGGACATCTACTTCGAGGCCGGTGATCATGAGACACTCGTCCATCTGCAGACTGACGAGTTCATGCGCCTGATGGAACAGGCCGAGAAAACACGCTTTTCCCACCACAAGCAATCCATCGGCCACTGAGTTCCTGCAACCGCTGATGCGGACAAGTGAACCGTACGTTTGATGACGGTGGCGGCAGCGATGCCATCACGCTGAATGAGAGCCGATCCCGGACATCCGCTCGTTCCGCACACCGCGCTGACCGAACCGGCCAGCGCGGTGTGCTCCGAAGGTCAACGGGCTGAGATCATCTCACCCGACTGGGCCCGCCGGCTGTGCACGGAAATGCCGCGTCTGTCAACGGCATGCCAATTCGGGATCTGGCACTGATTTCGTGATTCGCGGATGGGTTTGTTCAGTCGCTCAGCAGGATTCGCTGTGAACTCTCGAGCCAATTCCCGGACAGGGGTGCTGCGGCTCGAACGCTGACGATCGCCCTGCCGCCCGGGCGTGCCGTGGTCTCCGAGGAAGAGGACGGCGATCGGCCCGCATTCTGGCTCGGCGATGAAGCTGACGCCGCGGGCCGATCCCGGCTCTGCGGTCATGAGTGGCTGTGCAGTGGGCGGCCGGCCAGGGCGAGCATGGCTTCGCCGAGGGCTTCGTTCTGGGTGGGGTGGGCGTGGATGAAGGGAGCGATGTCGGTGGGGAGGGCCTCCCAGGCGACCGCCAGTTGGGCTTCGCCGATGGACTCGCCGATTCTGTCGCCGACCATGTGGATGCCGACCACCGGACCGGTTTCGCCCGCGCGCACGACTTTCACACCTCCGGTGGTGCGGAGGATCTGGCTCTTGCCGTTGCCGGCGAGATCGTAAACCGTTGTGGTGCAGGTGCCGTACTGTTCGCGGGCGGCGGCTTCGGTGAGGCCGACGGAGGCAACTTCCGGGTGCGAGTACACCACGCGGGGAATGAGGTGATCGACGACCGGGACGGGCGATTGGCCGGCGATCTCCTCGGCGACGAACAGGCCGTGCTGGAATCCGCGGTGCGCCAGCTGGGGCCCGGCAACGAGGTCGCCGACCGCGTACACGCCGGACACATTCGTGCGCAGCCGGTCGTCGGTGACAACGCAGCCATTGTCGACAGCGATGCCCGCCACCGCGAGATCTGCGCTGCGCGGGGTGCGGCCGACGGCGACGAGGAGGACGTCTGCCACCAGCGTTTCGCCCCCGGCCAGCTCCACCGACACCCCGTTGTCGTCCTCCTTCGCCGCTGCCACACGGGTTTTCGTGCGCAAGGTGATCCCACGCCTGCGCAGTGCCCGCGTCAATTGCGTCGAGCTCCAGGGGTCTTCGGCCATGAGCAGGTGGGGGAGGGCTTCGACGATCGTCACCTCGGCGCCGAAGGAATGCCAGAGACTGGCGAATTCGACGCCGATGACGCCGCCACCGAGCACGATCGCCGAGCGCGGGATGAAGTCCAGCTCCAGGGCTTGATCGCTGGTGAGGATGCGGGTGCCGGTGTCGATGCCGTCGAGCAGGCGCGGTTGTGATCCGGTGGCCAGGACGACCGATTCGCCGGTGTGGCGCACGCCGTCGACGGTGACCGAGCGGTCGGGCGAGTACACCCCGGCGCCCTCGACGATCTTGATCTTGTCGCCGGTGAGCAGCCCGCGCAGTCCTTTGTGCAAGCGTTGCACGATACCGTTCTTGTACGCGTGGAGCTCGTCGACGTCGATGCCGTGGACCTCGGCCAGGACACCGAAATCCGCTGCGGCGCGGGCGGTTTCGGCGACCTCGGCGGCACGCAGCATCGCCTTGGTCGGGATGCAGCCGCGATGTAGGCAGGTGCCGCCGACCTTGTCGGCCTCGACGAGGGTGACTGTCAGGCCCAGCTGAGCGGCGCGCAGGGCGCAGGCATAGCCGCCCGAGCCGCCGCCCAGGATCAGGACATCACTGTGGGTTTTGGTCATCACAGCCTCCCCAGCGCGGCGACGGGGTTTTCGAGGTAGTCGGCGAACAGTCGCAGGAATCCACCCGCCGCGCCGCCGTCGCACACGCGGTGGTCGAAGCTGAGCGAGACCTGGGTGAGCTTGCGGACGGTGAGCACACCGTCGGCGACCCACGGCCGGTCGAGGATGCGGCCGATCCCTAGGATCGCGGCTTCCGGGTGATTGATGATCGGGGTCGAGCCGTCGACACCGAAGACGCCGTAGTTGTTGAGGGTGAAGGTGCCACCGGTCAGCCGGGCGGGCGGCAGCTTTCCCTCGCGTGCGGTCTCGACGGTGTCGCGCAGCGCACGGGCCAGTTCCACGGTGGTCATGGTGTCGGCGTGGTCGAGGACCGGCACGACCAGACCGCGCGGAGTTTGCGCGGCCACGCCGAGATTGACCTGCCCGTGGCGGATGATCTCGCCGCGGGCAGTGTCCACCGACGCGTTGAGCTCCGGATACCGGGACAATGCCGCGATGGTCAGGCGCGCCAGCAGCGCCAGCAGACTCACCTGGTCCTCGGGCGGCAGAGCGTGATTGATGGCCGTGCGGGCCCGCAGTAGCTCGGTGGCGTCGACGTCGACCCAGGTGGTCGCGTCGGGAATCTCGCGGCGACTGGTGGACAGCTTGTCGGCGACCGTCTTGCGTAGGCCCTTCAGCGGAATCCGCTCGAGGTGGAAGCGAGTGGGGCCGGGCGCCGGAGCTGCGGGCGCGGGCGGGTTCTCGACATTAGCGTGGCTTTCGACATCGGCGCGGACGATGATGCCGCCGGGCCCTGTTCCGGTCAGCCTGGACAGGTCGATTCCCTCGCGCAGGGCGAGGTTTCGTACCAGCGGCGAGATGACTCGCGGCGCGGACGGCGGAACCGGGATGCTGGTCGATCTCACCGCTTCCGGTTGCTCGTGTACCTCGGGAGTGGCGGGCGATCGGTGGGTGACGGGCACCCGCCGCCGTCGGCGCGGGGCATCGAAACCGGTGCCGTACCCGATGAGCACATTGCCCGATCCCGCGCGCTCCTCCTCCCGATACTGCTCGTGACCCGCCGGTTCGCGCGACGCGCCCGAGGACGATCCGGCTGCGTCGGCGTCCACGCCGCGGATGGTGACCAGCGGGGTGCCGACCCGCAGCGTGTCGCCCGCGGCCCCGTGCAGTTCGATCACTGTGCCCTCGAACGGAACCGGCACCTCGACCGCGGCCTTGGCCGTCTCCACCTCGGCGATGATCTGGTCGATGCGCACGGTGTCGCCGACCGCGACCCGCCATTCGAGAATGTCGGCCTCGGTCAGGCCCTCACCGAGGTCGGGCAAGAGGAAGACCTGGTCGTTCACGCGGTCACCGCCCATCGGGTATCGGGAATGTCGTTCCACTGCAGGCGGTCCACAGCGTCGAGGACGCGATCGACACTGGGCCGGTGGATCCGCTCGAGTTTCGGTGCGGGATAGGGAATGTCGAATCCGCTCACCCGCAGCACGGGCGCCTGCAGATGGTGGAAGCACCGTTCCTGCACGCGGGCAGTGATTTCGGCGCCGACTCCGGCGAATCCTTGTGCCTCGTGAATCACCAGGCAGCGACCGGTCTTTCGTACCGACGCGGTGACGGTGTCGTCATCGAAGGGGACGATCGAGCGCAGATCCACCACTTCGAGGTCGTGACCGTCCGCGGCAGCGGCTTCGGCCGCCTCCAGCGCCACTTCGACCGAGGGGCCGTAGGCCACCAGGGTCGCGTCGCGACCGGGCCTGCGTACCAGCGCTCGTCCCAGCCGGTCTTCTGCGTGCGGCGCCACCTCGGCACGAGAGTAGTAGAGCCGCTTGGGTTCCAGGAAGATGACGGGGTCGGGGTCGTCGATGGCCGCGCGCAACAGGGAGTAGGAGTCGGCCACGGTCGCGGGCGTCACCACCTTCAAGCCCGGGGTGTGGGCGTAGTACGCCTCACTGGAATCGCAGTGGTGTTCCACGCCGCCGATGCCGCCCGCGAAGGGGATACGGATGACCATCGGCACCGACAGCTTCCCGCGGGTTCGGTTGCGGATCTTGGCCACGTGCGAGGTGATCTGCTCGAAGGCCGGGTAGGCGAAGGCGTCGAACTGCATCTCCACCACGGGCCGGAAACCCGACATCGCCATGCCGACCGCGAAGCCGATGATGCCGGACTCGGCCAAAGGCGTGTCGAAGCACCGTGTTTCGCCGAAGTCCTTGGTCAGGCCGTCGGTGACCCGGAAGACGCCGCCCAAAGCGCCGACGTCCTCGCCGAAGACGATAACGTTCTCATCCGCGGTCAGCGCGTCGCGCAGGGCCAGGTTCAGTGCCTGGGCCATCGTGAGTTTCGGCATGATCAGTCCTCCTCGGCTTCGGCGGCGAGTTCGGTTTCGACCTGGGCCAGTTGCTCGCGCAATTGCGGTGTGGGTTCGGCGAACACGTGCCGGAACAGCTCGGCCGGGTCGGCGGGTCGGTCGGCGTTCATGGCCGCGCGCAGTGCGGCGGCCTCCGCCTCGACCTCGGTGGTCAGCTGCTCGTCGAAGGCGTCGTCGACCGCTCCCTGCGCGCCCAGGTAGGTGCGCAGGCGGCTGATCGGGTCGCGGGTGAGCCACTGCTCGACTTCGGCGGATTCGCGATAGCGGGTGGCGTCGTCGGCATTGGTGTGCGCGTCGAGCCGATAGGTGTGGGCCTCGACGATGACCGGCCCATTGCCCTCGCGGGCGAACCGCACGGCCTCGTCCATGACGCCCATCATGGCGACCGGATCATTCCCGTCGACCTGTTCGGAGCCGATGCCGTATCCGACGCCCTTGTGGGCCAGCGAGGGCGCGACGCTCTGCCGAGCCAGCGGCACGCTGATCGCGAAACCGTTGTTCTGGACCAGGAATACGACCGGCGCGTGGAACACCGCGGCGAAGTTGAGCGCCTCGTGGAAGTCGCCCTCGCTGGTCGCGCCGTCACCACACAGTGCCAGCACGACCGTGTCCCGGCCGCGGCGCTGCTCGGCGTGCGCCAGGCCCGCCGCATGCAGCAGCTGGGTGGCCAGGGGCGTGCACTGTGGCGCGGTGCGGTGCGCGGCCGGGTCGTACCCGCAGTGCCAGTCCCCGGCGAGCATGCTGAGGATCTCGGCGGCGGGGATGCCTCGCACGGTCATGGCCATCGAGTCCCGATAGGTGGGGAACAGCCAGTCGGTGGGGCGCAGGCACATCGCCGCGCTGACCTGGCAGGCTTCCTGTCCGCGCGCGGACGGATACACCGCGAGCCTGCCCTGCTTGGTCAGCGCCGTGGCCTGTTGGTCGAATCGCCTGCCGCGCACCATCTGCCGGTACACCTCGACCAGGCGGTCATCGGCGGGGCGGGGATAACGGGCGTCGCTGGGAGCGGGGTTGCCGTCGGCATCGAGATACCGCACGGCGTTCGCGGCGGGCAGGAACTTCTCGAACTGCCGCAGGGGTGGCGGCTCAACGAGGGTCACTTCAGTCTCCGAATACGTTGATACATGGTCGAATACGGAAATCCGGCTACGCCTGGCCCACGCCGGCGTTCACGACCGGGCCCGCGAGAAGCTTGGCGAGCGCCTGCGCGAGCACTTCGCGAGCAGGCGTGCCGACGTTGGTGGCGCGCATGCAGACATGTCCGTCTGGACGGATCAGCACCGCGCCGGAAGCCTCGATTCCGTACCGCGCCAGCCAGTCCTGGCCGTTCTCGGCGACGAAATCGCCGCCCTCACCGATCGCGTACCCGGCGGTCGGCAGGCCGCGCGGCGCCGACAGATCTTCTAGCGCCGTTCGCCATTCCGCGCCCTGCGGGGTGGTCAGGAGAACGAAATCGGTGTGCAGCAGGTCGACGGTCGAGAGGCGATTACCCTCGGGGTCGCGCAGCCAGACGTGCGGTGCGTGCGCGCCCGGTGCGGCCGACGGGACATAATCGCTGACCACCGACGTCGGTGCCGCGGTGCCATCGCCGATGACGGCTGCGGACTCGTAGACGAATCCGAATTGCTGCCCGTAGGACCAATATTGGTCCTCCTGCAAGGGAATCGCGTCGGCGATCTGCTGACGCACCGGGCCTCCGTCGGGTCCTTCGATGCGGGCGAGCATGTCGGGATCAGTCATGACCCAGCCGACCTTCGCCGACGCCTCGACATTGCGGTGAATCTGGTCGGCGTTGAACCACGCGACAGCGCGCCGCTCCTCGTCATAGGTGTCGAGCACGCACTCTTCGGCGTGGCCGCGCAGCACCAGTGCGAGTTTCCATGCGAGGTTCTGCGCATCCTGGATACCGCTGTTCATGCCGAATCCGCC
Source organism: Nocardia sp. NPDC101769 (assembly GCF_044766925.1). Taxonomy (NCBI): domain Bacteria; kingdom Bacillati; phylum Actinomycetota; class Actinomycetes; order Mycobacteriales; family Nocardiaceae; genus Nocardia; species Nocardia sp. NPDC101769. The sequence goes on from NZ_JBIWMX010000034.1 coordinate 6,810, forward strand.
ACTGGGCGGAAGCCGGTGTGCCGCATCGCCGATCAGGAAGGTGCGGCCCGACCGGAACCGGTCGGCGATGGCAGCGTCGATCGTCCAGGGGAAGACGCGTTCGAACTCCACGTCCGCACCCGCGTCGCCGATGGCGGATCGAATCACCTCGGTGCAGCGTTCCGGCGGATAGTCCGCGACCGATTCGCGGTTGGGATCGTATCCCCAGCTGTATACCCAGCGTCGATCTCCGTCGTAGGTGAGGAACGCGCCCGTGGTGTCCTGGTTGATGACCCACCAGAGAATGTGGTTCCGATCGCCCAGGTAGGGGCGCAGGTCGCCGACGAAACACGCGTTGAGCTGGTGGCCCTTGGTCGGTGAGACCGGGGCGTCGATGCCCAGCAGCCCGCGCACAGCGCTGTGCGCACCGTCGGCTCCGACCACGTATTCGGCCGAGATCTGCCGGACCGATCCCGCTTCGTCCTCGACGGTGAGCACGACATGGTCCTCGTGCTGCTCGAGGTGGGTCACGCGCAGACCGGTGGTGACACCGACCGACGGGAACTCGCCGACCTTCTCCACCAGGAACGGCTCGAAGACGTCCTGCGCGCACCAGGCAATCATCTCCGGGGATTCCGAGTAGGCGCGCTCGACGCGGTCGGGATCGGCCATCAGATCGATGGATCCGATGTCCGGCGAGTTCAGCCGGGTCATGTAGCCGAAGCTGGACCAGCGCTCGAGCGGCAGGTTGCCGACCCGGCGGACGTCCTCCGCCCAGCCGAGCTGGCGCATGATCTCCATGGTTCGCGCGTGCAGCCCGATTGCCCGCGGATGCCGCAGCCGGGTGGTCCGGCGCTCGATCACCGCGACATCCACGCCGCGGCGGCCGAGTTCGATCGCCATCATCAGGCCGACCGGTCCGCCACCGACGATGACGACCTCGTGATCGGTTCGGGTTGTAGACATGGGTAGTGCTCCTACTGGTTTTCGACCGGCGTGTTGGCGGCCAGATTTCGAAGGTTGCCGAGAGTGGCGTTCAACATCGCGTAGCCGGGCATATTGGCCTGGATGGCGCGGTATTCGGTGAGGGTCTCGGCATTCGCGTACGACTTCTGGAATTCGGACGCGAGCGACATCCAGGTGCGCGGCACGACACCCAGCTGGGTGAAGCGGGCCATCGCGGTGTGATGCGCGGTGACACTCGTGCTCGCCGTCGCGTCGGCGACAATCGAGACCCCGTAGTCGCGGCGCAGGGCGCTCATGGTCGTGTGCATGACACAGCCGTCGGACATCAGGCCGGCGATGACCAGGTGCCGACGTCCGGTCGCCGCGACGGCCGCGGCGAACCCCCGGTCCTGGAAAGCATCGAAGGACAGGCCGCGATGCTGCACCCGATGGTCTGCAAGCACCTCCGCGATCTCCGGATACAGCACGCCCCGAGGGTCGTGCTCGGGGCCGACGGACACGATCAGAGGGATACCGTAGGCGAGCGCGGTCTGGGCGAGAGCGCGCCCGCCGGAGACGTTTTCGGCCACGGTCTGCGACGCGATCAGCGGGGCGAATCCGCTGACGTAATCGATGAGAACAATGCAGGTGTTCTCGGGAGTTCGGACCTCGATGTCCACTGTGATTCTCCTGAATAGGGATTCGATGATCGTTCGGGAATCGCCCTGAACGCCGTCACTTCTCGTCTTCGATCGGCGTCTCCATGACGCCGAGCCCGGTGATCTCCATGCGCACGACGTCGCCGCCGCGCAGGAACTTCGGGGGATTCTGGAATGCGCCGCAGCCGGTGGTCGTGCCGGTCATGATGACGTCGCCGGGAGACAGCTCGACGACCTTGCTGAAATCCTCGATCAGGTGCGGGATGTCGACGATCATCTCGGAGCTGTTGCCGTCCTGGCGCAATTCACCGTTGACCCAGCAACGCAACTGGAGCTGATGAGGATCGGGGATCTCGTCCTTGGTGACCAGCCACGGCCCCAGCGGCGCACCGGTCGGGATGCCCTTGGCCCGCGTCATCTGCGAGAAGAGCGGGCTGATGTGGACATCCTTGAATGCCAGGTCTCGAGCGGTGACATCGTTGGCGATGCAATATCCTGCGACGTGGTCGTAGGCGTTCTTCGCGGCGATGTGCCGCCCGCCACGACCGATGACGACGGCGATTTCGGTTTCGTAGTCGAGTTGTTCGGTCTGCGCTGGGCGAATGAGTGCGTCGCGCGCGCCGATTACGGTGTTCGATGGCTTGAGGATGATGATCGGTTCCGAGGGGGAGGGAGCGTTCTTCATCCCGGCGGCCTCGTCGACATGCGACTGATAGTTGCCGCCGGCCACCAGCACCTTCTCGGGGAACGGAATCGGCGATCCGAGGCGGGTGGTACCGGGGTCGAGCCATGAGATCGACTGCACGGAGGTATCAGCAGCGATCACCTTCTCGATCTCGGGCTGCAGCCAGTCGAGCATGGCCGCCAAGGTGTTGGAGTCGACCGCGGTCAAACCGAGCGATCGCAAGAGCGGATCCAGTGGTGCGATGCCTCGTTCCGGGACGAAGATTCCCGGACGTTCGGCTCGCTCAGGTCCGTAGCTGACTATTTTCATCCTTGATTCCTAACCTTGTGGGGACGGGTCGTACTCGAGCCCGATGAATCCCGAATAGCCGATGGCCGCCAAAGCCTTTGTGACACAATCGAAATCGATGTGTCCGGTACCGGGTCGCCCGCGTCCGGGTGCGTCCGCGAACTGCACGTGGCGGATCAGCGGCCCGTATTCGCCGATGGCAATCGCCGGATCGACACCCATCGTTCGCAGGTGGTAGGTGTCGAGCAGCAATCCGATATTGCCGTGGCCGCTCTGTGCGATCGCCTCGGTGACCAGCGCCGCGGTATCGTCGATATCTGTCAAGGGAAACTGTGGACTGTCGATGGAATTGAGCGTCTCGACGACCACCGTCACGCCCAGCTCGGCGACCCGGTCAGCGATTCCGACCAGCCTGCGCAGGGCGAGCTGGCCCTGGTATCCGGGATCATGACCGTCTATCCAATTCCCGTACAGGGCGTTGAGGATTGTGCACTTCGTTTCCGCGAGAATCTCGACGGCCGATTCCAGATTGGTCCGCACGCGGATCTCGTGGCCGGGATCGGTCAGCAGCCCGCGCTCCCCGGCACTGGGGTCGCCTGCGTCGAGATTGAGGGCGGCCAGCCGGACTCCCGCACGCCGCAGCGCCGAGCAGAAACGATCGCTCTCCTCCGCCGTCGGTGCCGATTCATCGAAGGGCCACCAGGTTTCGACGAAGGCGTAGCCATCGCGGGCGGCCGCGGCGGCCCGCTGATCGACCGGCAGTCGGGAGTACAGCATCGACAGATTGGCCGCCCATTTCATCGCGGACCCGCCTGCGCCGTACTTCTGTGGTCGAGCCGAGCGAGAGCCGCCGGATCGAGTTCGCCCGCGCCCTGGGCTACTGCCGCCCGGAACGACGCGGTGGTGGCGTCGAGCACCGGACCGCTGAGGCGGGCATCATCACGTAGGCGATTCACCAGGTCCAAGACCTCATTCATGCCGGAGATCGTGGCGCCGGTGCGTTCTACCGCGTCGAGCTCGAGCTGGGTGAAGGCACGCCGGAGCATGGTGCTCTCGGCCCATCCACTCAGTAGGACCTCTGCGGCGAGGCCGAGATCGATGCCCACCCGGTCGAGCACCCGGATCGCCTCGGCGGCCGCAGTCATGTGCGCGCCGACCAGCAGCTGGTTCACCAGTTTGAGTTCGACGCCCGCGCCGGAGCCGCCGACGCGAACGATGTGAGATCCGAAGGATTCCAACAGCGCAGTGACCTGGCCGATGGCGTCGGCGTCACCGCCAACCATGATCGTGAGTGTGCCCTGCGCGGCCCCCGCCGGACCGCCGGTGAGGGGAGCGTCGAGGAACGTCGCACCGCGCTCACGGGCCAGGGCGGCGAGGTCGCGGGCGGCGGCCGGCGCGAATGTGCCGTGCTCCACAAAGATCTGGCCGGGCCGGGCTCCAGCGAGCAGGCCGTCGCTGCCATCGTAGATCGCCTTGACCGCGAATGTGTTTCGCAGGCAGGAGATTACGACTCGGCTGACTGCGGCGAGCTCCCCAGCGCTGCCGTACCACTGCCCGCCGGCATCCTCCACGGCGAGCGCGTTGGCGCGGGTTCGATTGTGCACGGCGAGCCGATGGCCCGCGGCAATGACCCGGGTAGCGATCTGTGTCCCCATCGCCCCTGTTCCGATCAGGCCGACATCGAACATGCTCACCGCACCGCCTGCAGGAAATCGAAGTCACAGCCCCGATCGGCCTGCGTCACATGCTCGGCGAACAATCGCGCATACCCGCGCGCCGGGGGGACCGCCGAGCGCTCGGTGCCGTCCTTCCGCTGCAGCCCGTGATGACGCGGGCCTCCCTCCAGGCGGCGTCGCTTCAACTCGGTGGCGTCCACCAGCAGATCGAGGGTGTTGCGGGCGGTATCGAGCTCGATGAGGTCACCGTCGCGGACGAACGCGAGCGGTCCGCCCGCCGCCGCCTCGGGGGCCACGTGCAACACGACGGTTCCGGTTGCAGTGCCGCTCATCCGGGCATCGGAGATACGCACCATGTCGGTGACGCCCTGCTCCAGCAGTTTTCGCGGAATGGGCAGGTGGCCGACCTCTGGCATGCCCGGTCCACCGAGCGGGCCGGTCCCGCGCAGCACGAGCACCGATGTCGCATCGACCTCCAGATCGGGGTGATCAATCCGCGCCCGCAGGTCGTCGACGCCGTCGAAAACCACCGCTCTGCCAACGTGTCTGCACAGTCCCGGATCGGCGGCGGACTGCTTGAGGAGCGCACCGTCGGGGGCGAGGCTGCCGCGCAGCATGACCAGCGACCTCGCCTTGCCGACGGGATGGGTCAGCGTCGACAGGCAGCCCGCGATCGAGGCCGGGTCCGTTGCGGTCTCGTCCCAGCTGCGGTCGTCGCCGGACATCGCAGTCATGTCGGCGATTTCGCGCAGTCGGCCCATGAGCGCGGGCACACCACCATCGGCCTCGAAGTCGTGCAGGAAACGCCGCCCGGACGGTTTCACATCGGCGAGCATGGGAGTGGTGTCGCTGAGTTTCTGCAGATGCTCCGGGTTCAAACGCAATCCGAGCCGACCCGCGAGGGCCTGCAGGTGGATCACCGCATTGGTGGAGCCGCCCACCGCGCACACTGCGCGGAAGGCGTTGTCGAAAGCGCCCGTTGTCATGACCGCGTCCGGGGTGATGCGGGCTGCAGCGCGAGCGACGATGGCCCGTCCGGTGTGCTCGGCGGCCGCCGCTCGCTGCGCTGAGCTCGCTGGCAAGAGCGAGGTGCCGGGCAGCGCCATCCCGAGTACCTCCGCGACAACGGCCATGGTGACGGCGGTTCCCATCACGTTGCAGGTGCCGACTCCGCAGCTGAGGCAGCCTTCCAGACGCGACCAGTCGCTGTCGGACAGGTCGCCGGTCCGGCGTTGATCGATGAGCGGCCAGAGGTTTTCGACCGCCATCGGCCGACCCTCCCATGTTGACAGCGGCCGCGGGCCGGCTGCGAGTGCCAGTGCGGGTTTGCCCGCGCTGGCTGCACCCATCAGCTGGGCGGGCAGGGTCTTGTCGCAGCCGCCCAGCAGGACGACCCCGTCGATCGGGCTCGCGGTGATCATTTCCTCGGTGTCCATCGCCAGCAGGTTCCGCAGATACATGCTCGACGGACGCGTGAATGCCTCGGCCAGGGAGATGGTCGGGAACTCGAGTGCCAGCCCGCCCGCCGCGGTGATCCCGCGTTTCACATGCTGAGCGAGCTCCCGCAGGCCGGCGTTGCAGGGATTGAGCTCACTCCACGTATTAGCGATGCCTATGACCGGTCGCTGGCGAACCGTCACGGCCGACAACCCGGCTCCACGCAGGAAGGCTCGGGTGATCAAGCCGTCCGGGCCTTCCTCGGACATCAGCTCCCCACCGATTCGGTGGGTGCTCTCCTGAGACATCTTTTCCTCACCCTGCCGCGATTGCGGCAGCTTTGCTGCAATCAGGGTTCTGTTGAATGGCGCTGTGAGCTCGACAGTCGAGCCGCGTGGCCGCTGGGATCTCGGCGTAAAGCCGAGTGATGGCTACCACAATGACATATGCGTCAGAGATTTTGGAAGAACTTTCTAGATATATCACTGGGATCCCAGTGAGTTACACTCATGTTCTCAGGATTTCAGCTGGTGAAAGAGGGGCGATGTCGCTCACCGACGAGGTGTACGAGCGGATCAAGGATCAGATTCTGCGGGTGCAGCGCGCACCCGGCACTGCTATCTACGAGGCGGAGCTGGCCACCGAGTATGGGGTGTCCAAGACGCCGGTGCGAGAGGCGCTGCGGCTGCTGTCGCAGACCGGGTGGGTCGTGGTGCTGCCACGGAAGGGCTACCTGGTCCGACCGGTCGAGTTGCGGGATATTCGCGATATCTTCGCGGTCCGGCGCATGATCGAGCCGGAAGTGGCCGCGGCGGCGGCGACCCGCGCTACAGCGGATGATCTGGAGCTGCTCGCGGGCATGCTCGGAGAACAACACAATGCCTCGGGCACGGACGCCGCTCTGGGTGCGGCGAGCGCTTTTCACCTGGCGTTGGCCGATATTGGCGGCAATCCGAGAGTTCGGGCCATCCTGCAGGACCTCACCGACGAGGTGCGCCGGTTGCACTATCTACTGCCGCAGATCGAAGGGCACATCACCTCGGAGGAGGAGCTGCGCGCGCACGATCTGATCTTGACGGCTTTGCGGGACCGTGATCCGGAGCGGGCTCGTGAGCTGACCATCGAGCACCTCAACGAGGTCGCGCAGGCACTGGTGCGCGGCTTCTCCGGGGTCTAGGCCGGATTCGGGGGACGAACCTGCTCGGTATCCGGTGCCGGCCAGAACTCTCCTGCGGCGCAGTCGATCAGACCCACTCGGGCCCCGGTCCTACGGCTTCCTCGAAGATCAGCCAGGTTCTTGTTGACCGCACGCCCGTCAGACCCTGCAGCCTTTCCAACACAATGGCGCGCGGTGCCTGATTGTCCGTTGTCGACGAACGGCAGGGTGCTGAGCGAGTCCGCAATGCGGGCCAGCACTCCTGCCGAATCGACATTGCCACCAAGGCCGATGCACGCAGTCCGGTCTTTTCGTACCCGATACGCGCCGAGAAGCCTTCTACGACACCGGATTGCCGGAGGTGATCGAGCCGGACATAGGCGTGGGCTCGGGAGATATGGGTTCGCTCGGCCAATTCGCGCATCGACAATCGCGCGTCGCGGGACAACTCCTGGATGATGCGCCGGTCGATCTCATCGATGCCCGTGCGGGCCGCTTCGTTGGTGGTCATCTGTTCACTTCCTGTCACTGTTCCAGGATGCTGGAAGACTAGTTGCCGGAGATTGGCAATTCTGGAGCCAATTTGTCTAGCAATGTGGCGATTCTGTTGCCAATGTGGTTGCAGATGGCAAGTCTGAGCGGACATTATCTCGGGTCGAGGGACCACGAAAGGAGTTCGCGCGCTGTGGAAGCAACAATGCCGAGCGAGCGGTCGGGGCGATGTGCCGGACGGTGCGCGCGTCGGAGTGGTTCGCGAGACGAACCCGGACGAACGACGCGTCGCATTGGTGCCGAAGATCATCCCGGCCCTGCTGAAGCAGGGCGTCGAGGTGATCGTCGAGGCCGGTGCCGGTCTGGGCGCATTGATTCCCGACGAGGCGTACATCGAAGCCGGTGCGACGCTGGGTGATCCGTACAGCGCCGACGTGGTCGTGAAGGTCGCCGCGCCGAACGACAACGAGATCGCGAAGCTGACGTCGGGGCAGACGCTGATCGGGTTCCTCGCACCTCGCAACGCCGACAACAAGATCGATGCGCTGAAGAGCGCGGGCGTGCAAGCCTTTGCGGTGGAAGCCATTCCGCGTATCTCCCGCGCCCAGGTGATGGACGCGCTCCCGTGCAAATGTCAGTGAGCAGATGCGACGCCTGCTGGTGTCCGGGTGGCTGGTGTCCGTACCTTGCGATGAATCGACGCAGTTAGCCGATGCTCGTGGCCGTCCCGGGCCTAGGCGTCGCTGCATCTCGCTGGCTGAAGCTAGGGGCATTCACCCACGACGCTGTCCAGTGAGTCGAGGCCCACAACCATGCCGCGACTCGACCGGCGATCACGTTGTGGTCCTCGAGCGAGCTCGAACGAATGTTGAGGCGATGGCCGACGGTGGCGGCCGAGTTCGGACTGATCGGCTCTCGCTGAGCGAAGTCTGCCCTGCACCGGTGGGTGCAGCGACGACGATCGCCACCCCCGGCGGACGTCTCGTTGCCGAGGATTGGGACTGTGCGGATGCCTCGCGATGCTAGGAGCGCGAAACAGAGGGATGGACAAGGCGGTCTGGCACTTGCAGCCGATCGCCGCAGCGGAAACTATGTTCGGGGTTGAACGCCGCAAGTGCAGCATCTGAATCATGGCCACACACAACAGGTGTGGCGAACATACCCCCCAAATGACCACAGCAGCAACTACCTTGGAGATTGATCGTCTGGCCGCGCTCCGGAAGGACTGAGTGGGGCTTCCTCTACCCGCACTCACGGCTCCTGGTGTTCAGCTGGGAGGAAAAGGGCAACTCGATGAGAATTTCTTCGGACAAATCGGTGAGAAATGCAACAAAATCCGCACGTCTCCGTCACTCGATTGCCAAATGCGACGAGAACCTACATGAAGCCTGGCCGCTGCTGCCCATGCACCCCGACGCCCGTCTGACCATGCTCGCCTATCTCCGATTCGATGGTGACCGCCTGACCGAAGTCGGTTTCGTGCCCTGCACGATGACTCCCGACGGCCGGGTCATGCCGCGGCGGCTCGACAGCCCGGAGGGTGCGCAGGTGGTGAACTATCTGCGGCGGGTGACCACGGACGCGGGACTGTCAACCAGCTATCGGCCGTTGGTCGGCCGGCAGCTGGGCGGCTTCGACGTCATGGGCGTGTTCCCCGCGAACGCGGCTACCCCTCACTGACGCCCGCGTTCACGACCGGGCTCGGGAACAGCCGTGTGATCGCCTCCTCGCGGATCTCGCGAGGAGGCGTGCACGCGTTGGTGGCGCGCAGGCGGACATGCCCGTCGGTACGACCAGCGGGCCCGAACAGTCGACGATGACGTGGCGTTTTGCAGCCTGCCACTTTCTTCTCTGCGCCGAAATCGCGGGTGGCGCTGCTGACGGTTTCAGCGGCGCGAATCGACTGTTGGTTGATGACCGCCGCGGTCGGATCGGGTTCGCGTCCCGCGGCGCGGCGACAGGCCCCGCGCAGCTCGGTGTGGATCGCGGTGACCTGCCCGCCGGCCCACCAGCGGGTGGACGCGGCGTAGACGGCTGACGTTGTGACCACAGCAGTCTGTCTACGGATGCCAGGTATTCAGCACTCGCTCCAGCCCATGGCGCAGGGGAGTCAGATCGTCGGGTGCACGCGTGAATCGATCGAAGATCAGGCCGTCGAGCAGTGCGACGATAATGCGGGCATCATGATCGGGGTCGTCGGAACCGGCTGCGACGGCGATCGGCCTGACTGCGCGCCACATCGCGGCAGCGCCGCTGCTGACGGCGGCTCGAACCGCAGGATTTCGGGTGCCTTCCAGTAGCACCTCGTACCTTGCGATTTGGTGGATCGGGTCGCTTTCGATCCATTCGACGAGAGCTTGCTGAAGCGAGTCGTAGTCCGGCTGAGGTGAGCGGCGGGCCAGTACCAGCATCAGCTGGTGCATGAGGTCGATCAGGCGCTTCTCGTCGAGTTCGGCGAGGCGCTCGACTGCGGCAACCACCAGATCGTTACGGGTACCGAAGTAGTAAGTGACAGCCCCATGCGGTACGCCGGCGGTCTCCTGCACCGACCGGTGCGTGACCGCTGCGAGGCCCTTCGTGCCGATCACCTGTATTGCGGCATCGAGCAGGCGGGCACGGCGGTCGATGACATCTGAACTCTGTCGCATGAGGTCAGTATCCCATCCACTCTTGACAGCCCTAGTAAGTAGGTCTACAACTGTAGCAAGAACTGCTAAAGATGTAGTAACGCAGGCTGGGCGCTGAAGGAGTATTGGTGGCGATACCACAGAGGATCTTGATAGTCGGTGGCGGGATTGCTGGATTGACGTTTGCTGCCGCTTTGAAGCGGCACGGCGCTTGCGCTGATGTCGTCGACCTCGCGCCTGAATGGCGCCCAGTCGGCTCTGGAATTGCGATCGGATTCAATGGAGTTCTGGCGTTGAACTCCATTGGATTGGGAAATGCTGTCCAGGAGCGTGGGGTCCCGCTCAACAGCGTGACTCTCCTGGACTCGGAGGGCAACCGCATGAACGGATTCCGTTTCAGCTCTGTGGCGGATGTCTACGGAACGTCAACAACCGGGATACACCGCGGGGCTCTGCATGACGTCCTCGCCGGCTCGCTCGAGAATAGTCCGCGGCTCGGGATTACTGTGACCGCATTGAGGGAGCTCGACAAGGGTGTGGTCGCAGAATTCAGCGACGGGACCAGCGCGGAGTACGACCTCGTCGTCGGGTCGGACGGGCGAAATTCAAAGGTCAGGAAACTGGTCTTCGGAGAGGTTGATCGCCAATATGTGGGATACTGCGCGATTCGAGTGGTTATCCCGCGACCGCAGGGGTTCGAAGGTATGTGCGAACTCTGGGGTAGTGGTCGGAGAATGGGGATACTTCCGATTGGTGAAGATCTGCTGTATTCGTACTCTACTTTTCTTTCCGCTCGAGGCGCTGTGCGGGATCCGTCCGAGAATATGAAGCTCCTGCGCGAGCTGTTCGGCGATTTCAAAGGACCGGCCAGGCATATCGTGGATTCGAATCCGGATGAGGATTCGATACATTACGGCGATATCGAACAGGTAGTCCTGCCCCGATGGATCTCGAGGCGAGTGGTTCTGATCGGGGACGCGGCGCACGCCATGTCCCCGGACCTCGGGCAGGGTGGATCCATGGCAATCGAGGATGCGATCACACTGGCTCGAATTCTGGTCGACTCGACTGAAATCGCGGACGCGTTGCATCGCTTCCAGTCCAGCAGGTACAAACGAGTCCGAGACATGCAGCGTAAATCTCGTCAGTATGGATGGATGGTTCACAGGCGCACTGCACCTGCTCTTGCTGTGCGTCGACGTGTTGTCGAGAGGTTCGAATCGGATCACCTCGCGCGCACCACGGTTGCCAGCTTGATAAATCCAGTGGCCTGAACACCGTTAGGAATGGCGATGATCATAGAACTTGCCGAGGATGTATACCAGATTTGCGGATATCCAAGGCACTCGATCAATTCCTACGTAATAGACGGAATTCTGGTTGATGCCGGAACCAGATACAGCGGTCGACGCATACTACGTGATATAGCTCGATTTGATATTCGAGCGCATGCGGTAACGCATGCACATCCCGATCACTTCGGTGCTAGCAGGCGAATTTGTGAGGAATTGGGAATCCCTTTATGGGTTGGTCATGCCGATGCTGCGGCGGTCGAGACGCTCGGGCTGATGTACGACAGATTTCCAGATCATCCTGCTCCCAGGATATTGAGCCGCTTCCAGGGCGGTCCGCCGGCGGCGGTGGACAGGCGGCTTCGTGAGGGTGATCGCGTCGGGAGTTTCGAGGTCCTCGAAGTTCCTGGACACACAGTTGGCCACGTGGCGTTCTGGCGCGAGTCGGACCGCACTCTTCTGCTCGGTGATGTTGCGAGTGGCCACCATCCGTTCACGGGAGCCCGCGGATTGCGGGAACCGTTCACGTTCTTGACAGCGGATCCTCGAGGCAATCGCGAGTCCATCGCCAGGCTCGCCGGGCTCGAGCCGGATTTGGTCTGCTTCGGGCACGGGCCGGTATTGCGCGACGCCGACAGGTTTGCTGATTTCGCGGCTGCCCTCCAATAGCCGGAAAGAATCATTCGCAGGAAAGGAAGTTGTGAAGGTGGAGATCCAAGATCTGAACAAAGATGTAGTGGTGCGCCTCATGGAGGCATTTTCTGTGGCAAACCACGGATTGCTCGACTCCCTTATGTCCGACGACTATCTGCAACATAATCCGACTCCCAACGGTCGAGAGCCGGTCAAGCGCATGGCAGACATCCTCCAGACTGCATTTCCCGATGGACGGATGGTGATCAACGATATTGTTGCCGAGGGTGACAAGGTTGTAGCCAGAATTTCGATGACGGGTACACACACCGGACCACTCATCGGTATCGCACCGACCGGTAAGCACGTCGAAATGACTTCGATCGATATTTGGCGGGTGGAGAACGGTGTCTGTGTAGAACACTGGGACGAGATCGACCGGGTGGGTTTGCTCCGTCAGATTGGCCTGAAAGCGATTCTTCGTGCACTCCTGAAGGGCAGTAGCCGTCGCCAGATACTCTCTTTCGCACGTGAACAAGGGATCATGCGACGCTGAAGGGGGCTGGGGCGGCGAGATGACCTTCGCGGCTCGACATTCCGATACCCAGAAGGTCCTTGCGCTGATTCGAGATTCGCAAGCGTATTCATTACCGAGAAATATGAGAGAGGTTCGACATGAATTTTCCTGGTCCCATCCGGACGTCGAGCGGAGCGCTTCTTCCCTTTGTCGCTCTGCCTCAGAACGAGATTCTGACGGTAAACGTCAGCGGAACTCCGCTTATTAGGGACGCTTTAGGCCCCGGGGTTCATTTTCAGCCACTGCGGCTGGATGTTGAAGCCGGCGTATGGGTGGTGTTGGCGACCTTCTCGCCCGGTTCGGTGATTCCACTCCATTATCACACCGGTATAGCTGAGGTCTATACATTGTCAGGCAAGTGGTATTATCTCGAATATCCGGAACAGCCGCAAACGGCTGGCTCCTACCTTTTTGAGCCGGCAGCATCCGCACATACCTTCGTCTGCCCTGAGTCGAACACTGAGGACACAGTTATTCTCGTGCGCGTCGAGGGTGCCAATGTCAATTTCTCTCAGGATGGAAGTTACCATTCGATCCTCGATGCTGCGGCGCTCCGTTATCTGACCGGACAATTGGCCGATGCTCAGGGTTTGGGACCTGTGGACTTTATCTCTGGGGGTACCGCCGAGAGCACCCTGAAATAGGGAATCGGCAGTAACCTCGATTTCACGCCGGGCCTTCGGCCCGGGGTGATCGGGTTCGATTGGGGTTTTCCGATCGTATCCGGGTTGGTGGGGTTTGAGGCGGGGATGGCGGGCCCGGAAGACCACACCCAGACCCGTCGGTCAGCGAACAGACATGAGCTTTTCGGGCCAGTCATGCACTGGCGCGGAGTCGCGAACGGCCGTGGCTTGGACGACGTAAGGATCAAACGCCCTCAGCCGCAAGGGCGACGCGACCAACGCCGCGTTCGGGAGGGGTGGCCATGCCCGTCGCCGACGTCCCCTCAGGGGCTTCCATCGCTTACGACACCTTCGGTGACGCTGCCGATCCGTCCGTCCTGCTGGTCATGGGCTTCGGAGCCCGGATGATCTCCTGGCATGGGGATTTCTGCCGCATGCTCGCCACGCGAGGGCGCTACGTGATCCGCTACGGCAACCGCGACTGCGGCGTGCATCCAGAAATTCGAAAACTTCTCCATTTGGAGAAAACGTGAGATAACCTGTGCGCACAGGACACAACGGCCCGTAGTGGAGGACAACGATGACCAACACGATCATCAGCGACGGGCGGGTGCGAACGCTCGCCCCGGACACGCCCCAAGCGGAAGCGCTGGTGCTATCCGGCGGATGCGTGCCGGTGGCGGGGGACCGGGACGCCATGGCGGCGGCCGGGCTGGATGCCGGGCATATTGACGCCGCCGCCGGTATCCTCGCCGTCGGTCTGGGGCCGGGTGCCCTCCCCATGGCTCATACCGTCGACGAGCGGTGTGCGATCGACGAATCAGTGTGTGCCGCGGAAACATACGCGGTCGCCGCTATCGAATGGTGTGGTGCGGAATGACCGGCCGAGCCGCCGGGGCAGCACCGGTAGCACCGTATATGGCGGTCGGGTTGTCGACCATCGTTCACGGCATCGGGGCACGCGACCACGTCGAGCGCAACCTCGACACGATCGAGGAGACCATTCACGCGGCGGTGTCGATCGTCGGCATCAACCTGCCGGTGAAACTCATCGCCCTGGCCGAAGGTGCCCTCACCGGCTTCACCGACGAGATCTTCGATCTGCCGCACAGCCGCTGCGCCAGAGAGCTTTTCATCGATATACCCGGCCCGGAGACCGATCGTCTCGCTGCGCTGGCCCGGCTGTACGAGACCTACCTCATCGTCCAGTGCAAGGCCCGCTGGCCCGAGGTCATCGCGGACCGGTTCTTCAATGTCATGGTGGTGATCTCGCCGCAGGGTGAGATCGTCCACCGGGCCGCCAAGAACCATGTGTGGTGCCGGGAGCACTCGTGCACCCCGCACGATGTCTACGATCGGTGGGTCGAGCTGTTCGGCGACGGCATCGACGCCTTCTATCCGGTGCTGCGGACCCCGGACATCGGCAACATCGGCACCCTGTGCTGCAGCGACGGTGAGTATCCGGAAGCCGTTCGGGCACTGGCGTTCAACGGCGCGGAGGTGGTGTACCGACCCAGTGAAGCCGTGCCGATGACCGCTGCCGGTCCGGATGCTGGAGGTACCTGGCTGCTGCAGAATCGGGCGCACGCACACTTCAACGGGGTGTACATGGTGTGCCCGAACACCGGGCCGGTTTACTCCAGCCCCGCAGTCGAGCATCCCGTCGACATCGCCGGCGGCAACGGGCACATCGTCGACTATCACGGTCAGGTGATCGGGCGGGTATCGTCGGGCGCCAACGCGATCATCGCCGCGCCGGTGGATGTCGAGGCGCTGCGCCAGTACCGGATGATGAATCTGAATTCGAACTGGCTCAAGGACGTTCGTACTGAGCTGTTCAAGCGCATGTACGACCGGCCGATCCACCCGGCCAATCTTTGGCTCGACCGTGAACCCGGGCGGCACGCCACAGTCGACGACATCTACCGGGCCAATATCGCTCGTCTGGTGCAACAGCGCACGTATACCGAACCCGCACAACGGTTTCCCGGCGCACGCCATATCGCCCCGCCAGGCGACGGCGACATGGACGCCGTCGTGGCCAGGTGGCGGACGTAGTCGTCGCCGTACACCTGTTACCACCACGGTCGAAAGGAGATGACGCGGTCTTCGCCTCCGTCGGTGAGATGGATTCGGCCGACCAGGTCCGGCTGCCACAGGTATATCGGCGCTTCCCGCTGCCAACGCCGGTACCTGGGGCGCTGCTGCTGGGGCCGGACCAGTCCGTTGCGGACCAGAATCCGATTCACCGTCGCCCATGAAGGCTTCGAATCCACCCCGCTATCGGTGCGCCCACGACCCGGCCAGCAGGCCAGCCCCCCCACACCGACTCGGTGATCCAGCAGCCCCCGGTCTCTGAACCGGACGTTGGTGAGCCCGCACACGGTCATTTCGCCGGAGTGGGCGGCGGTTGGTTGATGGTGGTGAAGTACTGGGCCGCGGCCAGGATCGCGACCGGCGCGGTGATCAGGAGCTGGCCCGCGATCGTGCCGAGGGCACCGACGGCCACGATGCCGCCGAGGCAGCCGATCGCGGCGGCGGGGAGGAAGCCGCCGAACAGGCCCACGATGGCGGCCGATGCGACTGTGGCCCCGGCGATTCCGCCGACCAGGCAGCCGACCGCGGCTCCGCCGAGCCCGCCGACCAGGGTGCCGATGGTCGCGCCGACGGCGATGGTGTCGCGCATGCGGCCCCACGCCGCCTGTTCGCGGTCGTAGGGGGTTTTCCAGGGTGCCTGGTCCTCGAAGGGCAGGGCGGTGGGAGCGTAGCGGGCGTACCGCAGGTCGAGCTGCGGAGTCAGTGTGGCGGTGCGGCCTGCGATGTCGGCGGTGATGGGGAAGACGAAATCGTCTATGCGGAACGATAATTCGGTTCCCGCCAGCACGGTGCCGTCGGCTGCCTCGATCTTGAAGAGTCCGTCTTCGGCGACCATCGATCCCGCGTCGGTGGTGATCACGGCCGAGTGCTCGGTCGTGGTGGCGGTGTAGGTGATCGCGTCGCGATCGGGAGGTGCGGCGGTCACCGAGCCGGCCCCCAGGGCCGTGGCCGCGACGAGAAACGTTGATGCCGTGGCTATTTTCCTCATCAGGTGTTTCCTCTCTATCGTCAGCCGAGCTGCTCGGCGAGGGTGGAAAGGGCCGCGACACAGGCCGTGTCGTCGCCGGTGATGGTGTCCTGCAAGGCATTCCATAGCGTCATGGTGGCCGCCCCGAGCCATGGTGTGACGCAGTCGTCGAACTTCGTGCGCAGTTCGCGTGGCGAGAGCGGGTTGTCGGGACCGCCGCGGCCGGTGTCGATGTCGACCCGATACTGTCCGCCGATGCTGTCGGTGCCGACGGCCCTGCTCATGACCCGGTTCGGGAAAGCCGCCGTGGCGTACGGGTCGGCTTCGAAGCGGACTCGCGCGGCGGCGGCGAGAACGGCGTCGCCGGGCGGATTCTCGCCGTCGAAGTCGGCCAGTCCGACCCCGAGGCCGGAGCCGCCGAGCAGGGCGATCGCGACCACCACCGGGCCGGAGAACCGGGCAGCGTAGGCCGTGGGCGGAGCGTATTTGGCGGTTTCGGGAAAGGCGATGGTCCGCAACACCGGCTCGGCCACCCCGATGCGCAGGGTCGCCCCGGGTTCGAGGCGAAATCCGTGCTGCCGCAACAGCAGTGCGGCGTCGATCGACGAGTGGGTGAAGCCGTTGGTGGGATACGGTTTCGTGGTCACCGACCGCACGCGCCACGCCCCGGCCGATTCCGGCGGCCCGCCCACGGTGGCTTCGCCGCCGAGGAACGCGTGCAGGAACCCGAAGCGGCCCTCGAGTGCGGTCGGCGGGGCGGTCGCGCCCGCGTCGGCCAGATCGGTCGCGAGAATGCCTGCGGCGGAGGCAAATCCGGCGTGCATGGGTTTGGTCTGGCCGCCGGTGCGGTTGCCCTCGAGAATCCCGCCGGACAGGGAGGCCGCCGCACCGATGGCGTGGGTGAGCTGTTCGGGCGGTAGCCTGCGCAGCAGACCGGCTGTTACCGCCGCACCGATCGGCGTGCACACCGCCGTCGGATGGAAGCCCCGCTCGAAGAGCACCGAATTTCCGTCCGCCACAGCAGTTTCACCCAGCCAGAGACTCACCTCCTCTCCTACCGTGATGGCGCGCAGCAGCTCTCGCGCGCCCGGCTGCGCCAGTTCGCGCGCAACAGCGATGGCCGTCGGCACGATCACGCAAGACGGATGGACCAGGGACGGCGTCTGGGCATTGTCGTAGTCCAGTGCATGCGCGGCAGTACCCAGCACCAGGGCGAAACGTCCGGCGTCGCCGCGATTTCGGGTCGCACGCCGCATGGATTCGACCGCCGCTTCCCCCAGTCCGGCCACGGCGACGGCGACCGTGTCGACCAGATGCTCACTGGCGGCCGTCAAGGCCGCATCCGGCACCTCGGATTTCGTGTAGGCGGCGTGCGCCCAGTCGGCGACCGCCCGGGACAGCTCAGCGGACACCGGCGGCCTCCCCGGAGATCAGCGCCAGCGGCCGGATGGGCGATCCGGTGGCACCGGTGATCCGCAGCGGCACAGCCACATACAGCACTTCGCGCACGCCGGCGGCGGCCAGTTCCTCGAAGGTCAGCACCTCCATGATGTGCACACCGCGTTCCACGAGCAGCACCCCGTGCGCTGGCAGCGCCGCGTGCCCGACGCCGGGCAGGATCTGGTCGGTGGCGATAGTGTCACTGCACACCGCGCGAACCCCGGTATCCGCGAGATATTCCGCGGCCTCGGCGGTAATGCCCGGGACACCGGTCTCGTGGCCGACGTAGGCGGCCGGATCGTGGTAGAGCTGCGGCCAGCCAGTACGAATGAGCGCGACCTCATCCGCTCCGGGCACGGTGTCGCCGAAGGCCGCGCGCAAATGGTCGGCGGTGATGCCGAAGCCGGGTTCGAGCCGGGGCACTCCCAGCAGTTTCGGGATATCGGCGAGCACGCCCCGGCACAGGAACGGTCGCACGGTGTCCACACCGTGCACCGTGAACGCGCCGCCGACACTGGCCGCATGGGCATCCACACCGCCGAACATATGACCGTCGATGGCCGCATGGCACAGCGCGTCCAGGTGCGTGCCGACATGTCCGCCGGTGACGATGAGCTCGTTGGCCCCCGAGCCGCCCTGGGCGTTCACGCGGTCACCGTGCCGGCGCAGCAGCGCCATCCGGAAGCCCGGGTGGCTGGGCGAGCAGGGCATGCCGTTCTCGAGCGGCTGTCCCAGCTCGATGGTGCGCAGACCGCCCAGCAGGGCCTGCAGTGCGGTGAGGGAATCGGTTGTAGGGGTGGTCATTTCAGGTCCTCCGAGAAGCGGGTGTCGTAGGCCTTGGTGGCGTCGACACTGGACATGTTCGATAAGTGGCGACGAATTGGGCCGTCTTGTCGGCCTTGGCTGGGTCGATTGCCGCCGTGTGCGGGGTGGCCTTCACAATCGGCTCCCAGCTCAGGGTGAACTGCAGTCGGTCATCTCCGGGAACCGGGGTCGCAGCAGCGCCGCCATCGGCCGCCGCGAGGAATTCGGCCACGCTCGCGCGGGCCCGGGTCTTGCGTGACTCGGCGACCGCGTCCTGCAGGTCCAGCGCCACCACCGCCGCGCCGGAGGCCATGGCGTTGACCATCCGGTCGGGCCGGTCGCCGGGGACATACAGCCAGGTGCCCGGGCATCTCATGCCACCACACCGGCTTCCCGCCAGGTGCGGATCTGCTCGTCGGAGAAGCCGAGCGAGCCCAGCACCGCGTCGGTGTCCGCGCCCGGCGCACGCCCGGCCCAGCGGATCGCGCCCGGGGTCTGGGAGAGCCGGAACAGCACATTCTGCACGGCCACCGTGCCGAGGTCGGGATCAGGCAGTCGGACAATGGTTTCCAACGCCTTGTACTGCGGGTCGTCGAAGATGTCGGCGATGTCGTAGACCGGGGAGATCGCGGCCTGGGCCTCGGTGAAGGCCTGGATCACAGCCGCGGCGTCGCGGTCGGCGATCCAGGCGGCCACCGCGCCGTCGACCTCGTCGACGTGCTGGACACGGCCGTACCCGCTGGCGAACCACGGCTGCTCCATCAGATCAGGGCGGCCCACCAGGGTCATCACCCGCTCGGCGATGGACTGAGCGCTGGTCGACACCGCCAGCCAGCGGCCGTCGCGGGTGCGGTAGATATTGCGCGGGGCATTGTTGTCCGACCGGTTCCCGGTGCGGCGCGGCACCGTGCCGAGCGCATCGTAGGTGGTTATCTGCGCGCCCAGCATCATGAGAATGGGTTCGATGATGGCCAGGTCCACCACCTGGCCCCGGCCGGTGCTCTCCCGCTGAGCCAGCGCCACCATGATCGCGAAAGCCGTTGCCAACCCGGCGATTCCGTCGGCGAGTGCCAGCGGCGGCAGGGTCGGCGGCCCGTCGGGCTCGCCGGTCATGGCGGCGAATCCGCTCATGGCCTCGGCCAGGGTGCCGAATCCGGGCTCGTGCGAGCGCGGCCCGAACTGGCCGAAGGCGGTGACACGGGCGATCACCAGCCTCGGATTGATCTCGTGCAGCACCTCCGGTCCGAGGTTCCAACGCTCCAGGGTGCCGGGCCGGAAATTCTCGATCAGGACATCGGTGTCGGCGAGCAGGGCTCGCGCGATGGCCTGCCCCTCCGTCGCCGACAGGTCCACGCCGATCGGGCGCTTGTTGCGGCCCAACTGTTTCCAGACCAGGCCCACCCCATTCTTGCTCGCGCCGTGGCCTCGGCTGGGATCGCCGCGACGCGGGTGTTCGATCTTGACGACATCGGCGCCGAAGTCCGCCAGCATCGTTGCCGCCAGTGGCCCGGCGAACAGGGTCGCCGCGTCCACCACCTTCAGTGACTCGAGACACATCATGGGCATTAACTTATAAGTTATAAGATTAGCCGTCAAGGGGTCGCCGCGGGCACCACGATCAGGACAGCGGCACGAGAGCAGGAGGCTCGATTCGATGGCACGGCGAAGCGCGAACGCCGCAACCGGAACGGCGTCATCCGCCACCGGGTCCACCGGACCCGACATGACCTATGCCGCCGTCAAGCCCCCGGGCAGCCGCGCGGGCTACGTGCAGGAGGCGTTGCGGTCGGAAATCCTCAGCGGCGCAATGCCTCCCGGCACGCCTATCCTGCAAGACAAAGTCGCCGAGCGGCTCGGCGTCTCCATCACCCCGGTGCGCGAGGCCCTGCGCCGTCTCACTCGAAGCCGGAGACGCTGCAGGCGACGCCCGACATCTACTCTTGCAAAATAGAGAACAGGCGACCGCACAGCAGATTTCTTTTGCGCGGCCTCCTTTTTCCTGGCGACGAACAGCTACTGGCCGCTGACGAACGGGTCGATCGGCGTGTGGACGCCGACTGCCGCCTCCAGCACCTCGGCCGCGGACAGCGCCCGGTCCTCGCGGAAGGCCGCGGCCATCAGTTGGACCCCGACGGGCATGCCGTCGGCGAATCCGCCGGTGGTCGCGACGGCGGGCAGCCCGAGGGCATTGGCGGGCATGACCGGCCGCAGCAGTTCCAGGGTGGCCAAGGAATGATCCGGATCGACGACGTCCCAGCCGTGTTCGAAGCCGGGCCGGGCCCAGATCGGCGACAGGATCAGCGGGTAGTCGAGGAAGAACTCCGACCACAGGCGTTGCAGGCGCTGCCGCTGGATCAACACCCCGATATAGCCATCCCGGTCCAGGGCCGGGATCTCGTCGAAGGCGGCCAGCACGAAATCCTTTCCCTGCTGGCCCAGGATCTGCGCGAGCCCGGGCCACATGATCCGTACATCGGTCATGAGGAAGCGGCGCCACAGGTCGAGCACCGCCTCGTACTCCGGCGGGGTGACCTCCTCGACCTCGTAGCCCGCGGTGGCCAGCTGAGCGCCCGCCTGCCGGACCACGTCGGCGACTCTGGAATCGGTACTGCCGCCGGGCGGTTCGGCGATCAGGGCCACCCGCACGCGCTGCGCGGCATCGGGGTGGTGCAGCGGCGCGGGGACGCTGATCGGGTCGCGGGGATGCGCGCCGGAAAGAATCCCGTAGCCGAGGCGGACGTCGGCGACGGTACGGGCCATCGGCCCCGCCACCCCCATGAGCTGGATCGACGGCGGCAGGTCCCTCGGCTCGAGATCGGTGGCCTGCGGGATGCGGCCGGTGGTCGGCTTCAGCGACGAAATTCCGCAGCAGTGCGCGGGATTGCGCAGTGAGCCGCCCAGATCATTGCCGACCCCCAGCGGAGACATACCAGACGCCAGCGCCGCCGCCTCGCCGCCGGAGGATCCACCCGCCGTGCGCCCGCGCCGCCACGGATTGTTGGTGGTGCCACGCAGCGAGCTCTCGGTCGCGATCCGCAATCCCGAGTCGGGCATGTTCGTGCGCCCGAGGACGATTGCCCCGGCCGCGCGCAGCCGCTCGACCACGGGGGCGTCCTGGGCCGCGATCGCGCCCGCGAGCGCGGCCATGCCCTGGGTGGTGGCGGTGCCGGCGACGTCGATGTTCTCCTTGATGGTGACCGGAACCCCGTGCAGCGGACCGAGTTCCGCGCCCTCGGCGACCGCCCGATCGGCCCGGCGGGCACCGTCGCGGGCCTCCTCGGTGAGGACGACGGTCACGGCGTTGAGTTCCGGGTTGACCTCCTCGATGCGCGCCAGGTGCGCCTCGACCACCTCGCTCGCGGATACCGCGCGATCCCGGATCAGCGCCGCGAGCTCGCCTGCCCCTTTACGCCACAATTGCTCACCCATGCCGGAATCTCCTCTGCACTCTGGTCCGAACACCGAATCGCTATTCGTTGCGAGTCATCCTGACCGTCGAGGCACGGCACGACCATCGGTCGATTCACCGATTTCTTGTATCACCCGAGTTTGCGCTCGGATCGCTCGCGGGACTGCTAGCCTCGGGTCAGCTCAGCGGATTCACGGAAAGCGCACGCCCACGAAAGTTCACGACCACCTCGCGCCCGGATGTACGGAAGCAGCTGCGGCACAGGAAGATTCGCCTCCGCCTGACCTCGATCCCGAGATCGGCGAACAGGCCGCGCAGTTGATGGACACCCTGCGTGGATTCACCGCCGCCCAGGCGGTGGCGGTCATCGTGTTCGATCCGCTGGACGCGGCCGGCCGCCATCACGTGCTGGCCAGCCACGGCTACTCCGCCGCGCTCCTGCGGCACGCCACCACGGGTTTCGGCGCCGATAGCGTGACCTATCAGCTGGTCAGCACGGTGCCGCACGCAGTGCGGTGGCGCGATTTCCGCGATGACTGGCACATCGACGTGACCGATACCGTCACCGGCAGGCTGCTGATTCCGGCGGGCTTCCGGGAGGGCGCGTCGGCCGCGCTGCAGGTGCGCGGCGGTCGCTACGTCGGGTCGGTGCATGTCAGCTGGACCCGGGCCGACGCCGCCACCGACCGGCGGCGCGAGGCCATCGACCGGCTGCTGCCGGTTTTCGCCAATGCTTGCGACCTCATGAAGGAACCGAATCTGCTGGCCCGCCGGCTCGATCCATCGACCCATGCGCGGGTGCGCACAGCCGCGGGCGGCGTCGATCTCGATCAGCGCGAGCCAGGCCCACACCTGTGCGACGGTGCCGCGCTGTGGACCCTGCTCGCTCACGCCCCGGAGGCCGGGCGATTCCTGTGGCTCGACGCCGAAAGAGCCTGCCACCGTGTCGAACTCATTCCGGGTCGGCGTGGCGAGGTGCTGGTCACCGAGCATCGCATCGCCCGCCCGCACGGGCTGACCATCCGTGAACTGCACACCCTGCACCTGGTCACGCTGGGCGACACCAATATGGGGATCGCGGCTCGGCTGGTGGTCAGTCCCAAGACCGTCGCGACCCATATCGAACATCTCCTCGCCAAGCTGCACTGCGGTTCCCGTGCCGAGCTCGCCGCCCGCGCGGTCCGTGAGGGACTGCAGTTGCTCGCGCCGCCCGGCCGGTGACCGACTGCCGGGCGCGCTTCAGGCCTTCAGGCCGTGGCGCGTGACGTGGACGATGTGGAAGGTGATCAGCCCGGCGGGGACCACGAGCCAGGACAGCTCGACGAACGCCGGGGGCAGTGTCGCGTTCTGCGGTGCGGGCTCGTGGAACACCGCGCCCAGCTCAATTGGTGAAGAGACCGTCGACGCGCGGGGTATGTGAGGGCGGTGTCGGGTGGTTCGGCTCGGGAACCGTCGTGAGGAGTTCGGCGGTGAGGGCGGCACCGGATTCGTCGGCGAGCGCGGCCGCTCTGAGCGCGGCCAGCCGTGCGGCGGCGTCTGTGTGGTCGGCCAGGGCAAGGGCCGCGTGCATGAGCTTGCCGAAACTCTCGGCGCCGTGTTCGTAGGTGGCACCGTAGCCTTTGAGCACGCGCTGGCATTCCAGGATCTCGCGGGCGAACTCGGCGTCGAGAGCCGCGGCGGCCGCGGCCGTGTGCAACCACTGGTCGATGGCTTCCTGCTCACGGGCGTACCGCAGTGAGCGCGGGCGCAGCGGGCGCAGCCGGGCCGTCAGCGACAGCGCCGTGTAGCCGGTGATCGAGCTGGTGTTGACGATCATGCCCCGGTGGGTCAGCCGGCGGACCAGGCGCCCGAATGTGTTGGACCGGTGCAGGATCGAGCCGAGCCGGACCGGCATGGTGTCGGTGATCTCGTCGATCTGCGGATGCAGATACTCGCGGACCTGGATGAGCTGGCCGGGTTCGGCGCTCGCCTCGGCCCGGATGCGGTCCGTGCGGTGGCGTCGGATCTTCTGCAGCGCAACCTGAATCGTGTCCTGGTAGCACATCCACAAGGCCAGCTGCCGCGCTGCTTCCAGGGTGAGCCGGGCCTCTCCGCCGCGGTCGGGGTCGACCGCCGCGAATTCGGCGACGCGCCGCAGATAGAGCCGGGCATACCGCGGATTCTGATAGACGGCGGTGCGTACCAGACCGTGCAGGATCATGGACCGGGACGCCGGCGGCATGTCGGTGACCGTCCGTGCGAGTTCCCGGAGTCGCGGGCCTACCAGCGCACCCGGATCGGTCGCCGCGATCTCGTTGCGGCGCCGCTCCTCTCGGGCCTTGCGCTCCTCGGCGGTAAGGGGCTTGGGGATGAGGGTCAACTCCACCGGCTGCGCGGCGTTGGGTCGGCTCGCGGGTTCGATCGTTGCCGCGGCCGCGGCGAGGCCATCGGCGAACGCCCGTAGTGACTGCTCGACGCCCTTGCCGAACGTGCGGATCGGTGTTTCGCACTGCTCCCGGGTGAACGGCAGCAGTCCGGACCCGGCCACCGCGCCGAACAGGGCCGCGCTGATCACACTGCGATGCTGTTCGGCGACCGCCATGAAATCGGTTGCGATCAAACGCTTCGCACCGCGGCGGGCGGTGTCCAGCAGTGCCGTGCCGTCGACGCGACCATCGCCGAGCGCCATTTTCTCGTCGATCGAATAGACCCTGTGCGTGGAGGTGATCAGCGTGGTCCGATCCGGGGTCGAGAAGCCGCGTTGCACGGCGCGCGCGGCCTCCATCAGCTCCGAGGCGATGACGATGTCGACTTCGCCGGGAGTGGGGAAGACGCTCAGTACCGGTTCCGCCCGTCCGGTGCCCGTGGTTTCGCGCGCCGGGCGCGGGAGCAGCTCCACGTAATAGACGGTGGCTCCGGTGCGTTGGGCCACGCCGGGCACCGACGTGGTCTGCGCATAGTAGTCGGCGGCCTCGGCGACCTCCACGATCCAGTCGGCGAGCACGCCGCCGCCTTCGCCGCCCATGGCCAGAATCGCGATCGTGAGTGGGCGCTGCCCGGTGTACCAGCTTGTCATCTCGCCGCTTCCAATCCGGCCGCGCGGCGTTCGACGCCGCGGGAGAGCATGGTGATCCACCAGGAGCGCATCCGCGCCAGCAGGCGATCCCGGCGGGTGGGGTTGTACACGACATCGGTGCGGTAGAACGAGGGACACAGCACCGCCGCATGCGCGTTCGCGCCGCACACACCGCAGCCGACGCAACTGTCGAGCACGGTGGCGATGGGATCGGTGCGCATCGGATCGGGGTTGTCGGTGATGGTCAGCGACGGGCAGCCGGAGACCCGGATGCAGGCGTGATCGCCGGTGCAGGTCTCCGGGTCGACCCCGAATCGTTCCCGGACCACCCGCTCGCCCGCCTTCAATGCCTGTGCCCGCTGCGGCTTTTCGCGGCGTTGCCGGTTGAGCTGGCATTCGCTCTGCATGACAAGGACTTTCGGTCCCGGCTCGTGGGTGGTGAGTCCTTCGATGAAGGTGTCGCGCACGGTGGTGACGTCGTAGGTGTCGTCGATAGTCTTGGCCCACCCGACTCCGATGCCGCGCACGGCCTGCTCGATCGGGTGTTTGGTGGAGCGCGCCGGTGTTTCGGCGTGGGAGGACAGGACGTCCTAGCCTCCGGTGGCGGCGGCGTAGTCGTTGTCCACGACCACCAGCAGCTGGTCGTTGCGGTTGAACACAGCGTTGCCGACGCCGCTGGTCAGGCCGTTGTGCC
This sequence comes from Nocardia sp. NPDC101769, assembly GCF_044766925.1. Classification (NCBI taxonomy): domain Bacteria; kingdom Bacillati; phylum Actinomycetota; class Actinomycetes; order Mycobacteriales; family Nocardiaceae; genus Nocardia; species Nocardia sp. NPDC101769. Next base: position 32,345 of record NZ_JBIWMX010000034.1, read on the forward strand.
AGAAACCGCCGTCGCCCATGATCGCGATGGTGCGTTGGTCGGAGTCCTTCGAGTTCAGTGCCGAGGCCGCGGCCGAGCCGAGCCCGTATCCCATGGTGGTGGCACCGATATCGAAAGGCGCGTTGATCGAGAACAGATGGCAGCCGATATCGGCGCTGACATGATGCTGCCCGGTCTCTCGTTCGGCGAGTTTCAATCCGCTGAAGATCGGTCGTTCCGGGCATCCGGTGCACAGCCCGGGCGGACGCGGACGCACCAGGTCCGGCTCGACCCGCGCGGCGAACGGGCTGGCCGGATCGTCGGCCGGGCGCAGTAATGCGGGTTCGGCGGTGATCGCCGCCGGCAGGTAGTCGGTCAGGAACCGGTGCAGTCCCCGGGTGAGTACCAGTGAGGTGTACTCGCCGGCCATGGTGAACATGTCCTTGCCGTGCAATGCGGTCGGTATGCCGGCGCGGCGCAGGATCGTATTGATGTTCTGCTCGATGAAGTCCGGCTGGCCCTCTTCGACCAGCAGCACCGCGCGTTTGCCCGCGCAGAATTCGATGATCTCCTCGTCGATCACCGGGTAGGCGACGTTCATGACGTACAGCGGAACCTTGGTGTCGCCGAAGGCATCCGAGCATCCGAGCAGTTCCATCGACCGGTTGAGGGTGTTGTAGAGCCCGCCCTGGACGATGATGCCGACATCGGCGAGGTCCTCGCCGAACACTTCGTTGAGCCGGTGCTCGCGGATGTAGTCCACCGCCGCGGGCCACCGGTTCTCGATTTTCTCCTTCTCGTGTTGAAAGCTGGACGGCGGCAGGACGATTCGGGTCACGTCTCGGGTCGGTCGCCGGGTCGCCTCGGTCACGGTCATTGGCGGCCGCCTGTTGTCCGAGGCCGTGAACGTCCCGTGCAGGTGACACGAGCGCAGCCGCAGCAGCAGGAACACCGGGGTGTTGCTGGCCTCCGACAGCTCGAATCCGGATTCGACCGCGTTCACTATCGCGGTGATGTCGGGCCGCGGATCCAGCAGCCACATCTGTGATTTCATCGCGAATGCGTGCGAGCGTTCCTGCATGATGCTCGAGCCCTCGCCGTAATCCTCGCCCAGAATGACGAGTGCTCCGCCGGTGACGCCGCCACTGGCCAGATTGGCCAGGGCGTCGGCAGCAACGTTGGTGCCCACGGTCGACTTCCATGTCACCGCGCCACGTAGCGGATAGTGCACCGAGGCGGCCAGCATCGCCGCCGCGGTGGCCTCTGAGGCACTGTTCTCGAAATAGACGCCCAGCTCGTCGAGTACGTCCTTGGAATCGCCGAGCACGTCCATCAGATGGGAGATCGGTGCGCCCTGATAGCCGCCGACATAGGCGATGCCGGACTGCAGCAGCGCCTTGGTAACGGCCAGGATGCCCTCCACGTGCAAGGTGGTGCCTGCACCCTGTCGGAGTTTGCCGACCTCGTTCGCGAATGACCGCTCCGCCATGGCCTTTTCCTCCTACTCGGCGCTGCGCTCGACCAGGGCCAGCACCCGCGCGGGGCTGCCGGAACCGCCGACGATCGGCAGCGGGGAGACGATCAGCAGGGCACCGGTAGCGGGCAGCCGACCGAGATTGCGCAAGCTGGTCAGGCCCCATTTGCCCGCGCCCAGCAGCATGCTGTGGCAGGGGAAGGCCGGTTCGAAGCCCGCCGCCGCGCCCGCATCGGTGCCGACGGTCTCCACCCCGAATCCGGTCAGGGTGGACTCTTCGGCCAACCAGGTGGCGCATTCGACGGAGACGCCGGGCGTATGCCCGGCGTTGGTGAACGCGATGGCGTCCTCGCCGCGCGCGTCCCACCCGGTGCGGTACAGCAGCCAGCCGCCCTCGGGGAGCGGGCCGTGCTGCTTCTCCCAATGCCGAATGTGGTCGATCTCCAACAGGAAATCCGGATCGGCGGTGGCCTCGGCGGTCATGTCGATGACCGCCGCGGGCGCGACCAGCGTGTGCAGCGGAGCCTGGGAGACATCGTGGCCGTCGCGGCCGCTGACCCAGTGCACGGGCGCGTCGAGGTGGGTGCCGGTGTGCTCGCCGGTGTGGATGTTGTTCCAGTACCACCCGGGACCGCGATCGTCGTAGCGGCTGATCTCCTCGAGCCGGAACGGGAGGGTGTTGGCCAGCGGGGGCGGCAGCTCGAGGATCGGCGTGGACTCACGAAGTGGAGTGGTCAGATCGATGATGTCGACAGCGCCGGAGCGGGTCGCGTCTACGACGGCGTTGAGCAGGGACATCGCGACTCCTGAAAGTGAGAGAACTGATGGGATGAGTGTGATTCGGCCGACACTGACCGGCTATCCGCAGGACGCGGACGTCGTCCGCCGCGCGCCGATCATCGGCCGCGCCGGTCCCGGGTAGGGAGCGGCCCACGCAGCCGGTGCGGCCGGGTGAGCGCGTGCGCGACCAGATGTCCTGAGCCGCCGCCCAACCCGGGCCCCGGATGCGTCGACGCGCCGATCTGCCACAGGCCGCGTACGGGCGTGGCATGGCGTCCGACCGACGGCAGGGGCCGCCACAGGTAACTCTGGTCCACCTCGCACGCACCTCCGTACGGATCGCCGCCGACGGCATTGGGATTGTGGGCGGCCAAGTCGGCCGGGGTGATGACGTCGACCGCGACCACCTTCCCCGGTAGGTCCGGGGCATGGGTGGCGATCCGCGCGAGCACCCGATCGGCGAATCCACGCCCGAGCCGCGGTGTCCACCCGTCGGCGGTGTCGAGTTCCCCGGCGGCGTCCCCGCGCGGGCTGAACGGGAGTTCCTGCAGTTGCAGCCAGAGCGCGGCGGTCCCCTCCGGCACCCGGGTGGGGTCGAGCACATACTGTTGGCCGACCACGACGGTCGGACGGCGGGGGAGCAGCCCGGCTTCGGCTTCGGCACAGGCGATTCCGGTGCTGCCGGATCCGTCGGAGAGATGAATCAGCGGAATGTCGCGCAACCGGGCGTCGCGCCAGTCCAGCGGTGCCGAGAGCGCCACATGGATCTGCATCTCCGCGCGGCCGTAGCGAAACGCCGCGGCTTCGGCGCGAACGGAGTCGGGCACCGCGTCGGGCGGCAAGAGGTTGCCGTACAGGGCGGTCGGGGTCACCGAGGCGAGCACGGCGCGCCGTGCGCGCAGGGTGCGGTCCGGTGTCACGACGCCGGTCGCGCGGCCGTGCTCGACGAGAATGCGCTCGACCGGAGTCGACGTCCGAATCTGCACGCCGAGGGAATCCAGCAGCGACCTGAAGGCGGTGAGCAACCCGGCCGAGCCGCCGGCCACGATCGGCAGTCCGGCACCATGCAGGGTGGCCGCGAGCAACGGGATCATCAGACCGCCGGAGGCATGGTCCGGGGACAATCCGGCGTGCAGCAGCCACGGTGTGAACAGGTGGTCGACCTCGGGGCCCTGGAATTCGCGGCGTACGTAGCCTCGACCGCTGGTGGCCGCGGTGCGCAGCCAGTCCTCGGTGCCGCGTCGGCCATTGCCGCGCAGCAGTCCGGCCAGCGGGACGAGCGCAGGCGCCGAACGCAATTCGGCGTTCATCAGACCGCCGATCGAGGTTGCGCTGTCGGCGAGCCGGCCCAGCATCGCCAGGTACGCGTCGCGGTCTGCGGCGTGCGCGAACTGCGCGGCGGTGCGTTCCGGATCGCGATGCGCCAGCGAGACCCGCCCGTCATCGGCGAGACTTGCGGTCACCCACCCGTCGGTGTTGCGGTACTCGAGTCCGTGATCGTGCAGGGCCGGGCCGAGTTCGGCGTAGGCCGGTCCGGACACGAACATCGGATGCCACGACGAGTAGGTGTCGTGCCGGTAGCCGGGCAGCGTGCGTTCCTCGGTGGCGATGAAACCACCGATCTCGCTCTGGCCTTCCAGCAGCAGCACCGACCAGCCGGCGCGCGCCAATTCGGTCGCGGCCACCAGGCCGTTGATCCCGGAGCCGACGACGATCGCGTCGGCATCGGTTGTGATGTCGGTCATAGCTCGCACGGTAGGGCCGGCGCGGGCGCGGAGCTATACAGTCCGCGCGCAGGCTATCCGGATTCCGTCCCTCGGTGCGCGACGAGAGATCGGCTGTGGCACTGTGCGGTCCGGGCCGGCCATCCGGCCCGGACCCGTTGGTCACGCCCGGCGGTACCCCGCCAGGATCGAATCGTCGACGTCGGGGAGGTTGACGACGATATTGTCCGGGGTGCGGCAGGTCAGCCAGACCAGCTGTTCGGTCGTGCTCATATTGACCTCGACGTGCGGCATGAACGGCGGCACGAACACGAAGTCGCCCGCGCTCATGTCGACATGCTCCTGGTAGTTCTCGCCGTAGTAGATACGGGCCGTGCCGGTGAGCACGTAGCCGCCGGTCTCGGCCTCGCCGTGGTGGTGCGGCAGCGAGCGGTAGCCGGGCTCGTTGGTCACCTTGCCGTACCAGATCTTGGTGGCCGGGGTGTGCTGCGGGCTCACGCCCGAGACCCGTACCGCGCCACCGGATTGCGCCGTCCCGGTGTATTCCTCGCCGGACCGGGTGACGATCGGGGCGATCCCGGTGGTGATGTCGCTGGTCATCGTGTTTCCTTTCCGTCCCGCGACGCGGGCTCGATTTCGGTGGGGGAGTGGGCGATTCGGTTGCGGAGCAGCCCGATGCCCTCGATCTCGGTCTCGACGACGTCGCCTGGACGCAGGTAGCGCGGCGGGTCCGCGGCGATGCCGACGCCGCCGGGGGTGCCGGTCAGGACCAGATCGCCCGGGCGCAGCACGGTGAAGGCCGAGATATAGGACAGCAGTGTCGCCGGGTCGAAGACCAGATCGTCGGTGCGGCCGACCTGTTCCTCGTCGCCGTTGACCCGGCAGGTGATGCGCAGACCGTCGCGGGGATCGGCCTCGTCGGGCGTCACCAGTTCCGGGCCCAGGGGAGTGGTGGCGTCGAATGCCTTGCCCTGCAACCACTGTGGGGTTCGGCGCTGCCAGGAGCGCACCGAGAAGTCGTTCGCCACGGTGTATCCCGCGATGGCCGCCTGCGCGGTGCCGGGATCGGCGCGGCGCAGGGTGGCGCCGACGACGACAGCGAGCTCGGCCTCCCAGTCGAACAGGACCTCCTCGGCCGGGCCGGGCAGCGCGATATCGGCATCCCAGGCGGTGAGGGTGTCGGCGAATTTCGCGAAGAGCGTAGGGAATTCGGGAGTCCGGTGGCCCAGTTCGGCGATGTGGGCGCGGTAGTTGTGGCCGCAGCACACGATCTTCGACGGCGCGGTGACGACCGGGGCGGCCCGCCCCGGCGGTGCGGGCCGGGCGTCGGGCGGCGGTTGGCTCGGGCGCGCCGGGTCGCGGAGCAGGGCGCCGACGTCGGCGGCAGTGGTCGCGTACCACTGCCCGTCGTGACGGATGTCGGCGCGGCTGCCGCCGTCGCCGCTGAGAACTGTGCGCAAACGCATCGCTGGAGACTCCAGGAGTTCGGCCGGGCTTGCCCGTGGCGGGTTCGAACGCTCGCCGGCGAGTGACTATGTAGCGTTCTATTGACGCTGGTAAATGTAACACCATATTGTGGGGTGGGCCACCCCCATTGAATCGGCTCGCCGCCCGGTGGGTCTCCGCGAGAAAGAGGCGAAATGTTCGTCGACCACATCAATCCGCCCGAACTGCCGAAACCGTCCGGCTTCTCCCATGCGACGCGCTCCGGCGACATCGTTCACCTGGCAGGGCAGACGGCCCTGACGCCGGAGGGAACGATCGTCGAGGGCGGGATCCTCGCCCAGTTCCGGCAGGCGCTGACCAATGTGCTCACCGCGCTCGAGGCGGCCGGCGGCAAGCCGCAGCACCTGCTCTCGGTAACCATCTACCTGCTCGACATCCCCGGATACCAGGCCGTGGGCAAGGAGATCGGGCGGATCTGGCGGGAGCTGGTGGGCGAGGCGTACCCGGCCATGGCCGGCATCGGCGTCACTGCGCTCTGGCAGCCCGAGGCGCTGGTGGAGATCCAAGCCGTGGCCGCCCTGGGTTCCGACCGGTCCTGAGCGCGCGGCTCAGCAGTTCGAAAGGGCCGAGTCGCATGCTCACCCCCTCCGCACACGACGACACCTTCTGCCGGGACCACCTCCCGCCCGTGGCCGACTGGCCCGATCTGATCCTCGATCCGGACGGGCCGCGCCACCCCGACCGGCTCAACTGCGCGAGCGCCCTGCTCGACGCGGCGGTGGCCGCCCACGGCCGGGCCCGGCCGTGCCTGCACTCCGACAGCGAAACCTGGACCTACGGTGACCTGCTCGACCGCGCGAATCAGATCGCGCACGTCCTCACAGACGACTACGGCCTGGTCCCCGGCAACCGCGTCCTGCTGCGCGCACCCAACACCGCATGGCTGGTCGCCTGCTGGTTCGGCGTGGTCAAGGCCGGCGGGGTGGTGGTGACCACCATGCCCCTGCTGCGCGCGCCCGAACTGGCCAAACTGGTCGAGCTGACCCGCCCGGCGCTGGCGCTGTGCGATCACCGCCTGCTCGACGAACTGGCCGCGGCGGACCCCGAGCTGCCGATCTGCGCGTTCGGCGGACCCGATGCGGACGACCTGATCCGCAGGGCCGCAACGAAACCGGTGGACCACACCGATGTGCAGACTGCCACCGACGACGTCGTGCTGCTCGCCCCTACATCAGGCACGACCGGAATTCCCAAGGCGACCATGCACTTCCATCGCGATGTGCTGGCCATCGCCGACACCTTCTCCGCGCGGGTACTGCGCCCGCACCGCGACGACGTCTTCGCCGGAACACCGCCGGTGGCATTCACCTTCGGCCTCGGCGGGCTGGTGATCTTCCCGCTCGCGGTGGGTGCGTCGGTGGTGCTGCTGGAGAAACCCGAACCCGAGGCGCTGGTGGCAGCCATCGAGAAGTTTTCGGTCACAGTGCTTTTCACCGCGCCGACCGCCTACAAAGCGCTGCTCAAGCGCGACGATCCGGACCGCCTGCGATCGCTGCGGCGGTGCGTGTCGGCGGGTGAGCATCTGCCCCTGGACGTCTTCGAACGGTTCCGGGAGCGAACCGGGCTCGCAATCATCAATGGAATCGGCGGCACCGAGATGCTGCACGTGTTCATCGCCGCCGCCGACGACGATATCCACCCCGGGTCCACCGGCAAGGTCGTGCCCGGCTTCCGCGCCGAAATTCAGGACGAGGACGGTCATCCGGTGCCCGACGGCACGCCCGGCGTACTCGCGGTGCGCGGACCGACCGGGTGCCGGTACCTGGCCGACGACCGGCAGCGGGAGTTCGTGCGCAATGGCTGGAACCTGACCGGAGACACCTACACTCGCGACGCCGACGGCTACTTCTGGTACCACGCGCGCAATGACGACATGATCGTCTCCGCCGGCTACAACATCGGTGCTCCCGAGGTCGAGGCGGTCCTCGATCAGCACCCGGACGTCGTGGAGAGCGCGGTGATCGGGATACCGGACGAGGACCGCGGCATGATCGTGCACGCGGCGGTGGTCCTGCGCCCGGGCGTCCCCGGCGATGTCGAGAAGATCCGCGAGCTACAGGATTTCGTCAAGAAGACCGCAGCGCCGTACAAGTACCCGCGCAGCATCGAATTCGTCGACGGCCTGCCCCGCAATCCCAGCGGCAAGCTGCTGCGCTTCCGGCTGCGCGAACGGTGGGCCGCGCGATGACCGGCATCGTCGTCGACCGCGTCGTGGACTGGCAGGACACCGACGCGGCGGGCCACTACCACCACAGCACGGTGGTGCGGTGGGTCGAGGCGGCCGAGGCGGCACTGCTCGAATCACTCGGGCTGCGTGGGCTGTTCGGCAGCATTCCGCGGGTCCGATACGAGGTCGACTACCTTGAACGACTCTGGTTCGGCGATACCGCCTCCATCGACCTGACGGTCAGCGCCGTGGGCCGCTCCTCGGTGCGCTACGAGTTCGTCATCCGCAGGATTCCGGCCGAGAGCCGCGCGCTCGCACCGGAACCGCCCGCCATCGCCGCCCGCGGCGCGCTCACCGCCGTGTACGCGCCCGAGGCCATGGGCGGCTCCCAACCGTGGCCCGCGACCATCGCCACCGCCTTGCGCGACGGCCCGCCGCCCGGATTCGGCGCGTTCGAAACCGACGGGTGGCCAACCGATTCCGAACCGACTTCGACCCGACAAATGTGAGGCTTCCATGCGTATCGCAGTGATCGGCGGTGGGCCCGCAGGGCTGTACTTCTCCGCCCTGATGAAACAACTCGACCCGACCCACGACATCACCATCTGGGAGCGCAACGCCCCCGACGACACCTTCGGCTTCGGCGTGGTCTTCTCCGACGAGACCCTCGGTGGCATCGAACACGCCGACGAACGCATCTACCGGGCGATGGGTGAACGCTTCGCCCGCTGGAGCGATATCGACATCAACTATCGCGGGGAGGTCCGCACCTCCGGCGGCCAGGGCTTCGCGGCAATGAGCCGCAAGGAGCTGCTGGGCATCCTGCAGCGGCGTTGCGTCGAGCTCGGCGTCACCGTGCACTTCCGTTCGCTCGCACCCGATGTCGAGGAGCTCACGGCGACACATGATCTGGTGCTGGCGGCCGACGGCTTGAACTCGGCGGTGCGCACGCGGTACGCGGACATCTTCGGTCCCGACCTGGATCGGCGCCACAACAAGTACATGTGGCTGGGCACCGACCGGGTGTTCGAGGCGTTCGAATTCTTCATCGCGCACACGCCTTACGGGGTCATGCAGGTGCACGGCTACCCCTTCAGCGCCGAGCAGAGCACCTTCATCGTCGAGATGCACGAATCTGTCTGGCACAAAGCCGGATTCGACGCCTTCGCCGACCGCGAATTCCGGCCCGGTGAGAACGATGAGAAATCCATCGCCCTGCTGTCGGAGATCTTCGCCGACGAGCTGGGCGGCCACGGCCTGCAGGCCAACAATTCGCGGTGGATCGACTTCACCACCGTCCGCAACCGGACCTGGCGGCACGGTAATGTCGTCTTGATCGGCGACGCCGCGCACACCGCGCACTTCTCCATCGGCTCGGGCACCAAACTCGCCATGGAGGACGCCCTCGCACTGGCCGCCTGCCTGCACGAGAACGACTCCGTCGCCACCGGACTCGAAGCCTACGAGCAGGAGCGCCGGCCCGTCGTGGAGTCCATCCAGCGCGCGGCGCAGGCCAGCCTGGAATGGTTCGAATCCATCGGGCAGTACGCCGAGCAGACGCCGGACCAGTTCGCCTTCAACCTGCTCACGCGTAGCCGCCGCATCACCTACGACAATCTGCGGCTGCGCGACAACGGGTTCGTCGACCGGATCGACGGGTGGTACCTCTCGAGCCAGGACGAATCGCCGCACGATCGGGACGGCGTAGGCGGCGAGACCCGCCCGCCCATGTTCTATCCCTTGCGGCTCAAGGGTATCGAGCTGCCCAATCGGGTCCTGGTCTCGCCGATGGACATGTACTCCGCCGTGGACGGCGTGCCGACCGATTTCCATCTGGTGCACCTCGGCGGCAAGGCGCTCGGCGGCGCGGGGCTGGTGATGACCGAAATGGTGTGCGTGTCCCCGGAAGGGCGTATCACGCCCGGTTGCGCGGGTCTGTACACCGAGGAACAAGAGCGCGCGTGGGCGCGCGTCACGGACTTCGTGCACACCCATTCCCGTGCGAAGATCGGTGTGCAGCTGGGGCATTCGGGCCGCAAGGGGTCCACGAAGGTGATGTGGGAGGGTATCGACGATCCGCTGCCGACCGGCGGCTGGGAAACCGTCGGCCCCTCGGCGCTGCCCTACGGACCCGGCAGCCGCGCCCCGCGCGAGATCACTCGTGAGGAGATGGGCGAGATCGCCGCGCAGTTCGCCGAATCCGCGGGCGCGGCCGCCCGCGCCGGGTTCGACCTGCTCGAACTGCACTGCGCCCACGGGTATCTGCTGTCGTCGTTCCTGTCGCCGCTGGCGAATCGGCGTACCGATGAGTTCGGCGGCTCACTCGCGAACCGGCTGCGGTTCCCGCTGCGCGTCTTCGACGCGGTCCGGGCGGCGTGGCCCACGGATCTGCCGCTGTCAGTGCGTATTTCGGCCACCGACTGGGCCGAGGGCGGCACCACCGTCGACGACGCGGTAGAGATCGCGCGCGCCTTCGCCGAACACGGCGCCGACGTGTTGCACGTGTCGTCGGGCCAGGTGGTCAAGCATGAGAAGCCCGCGTTCGGTCGCAGTTATCAGACGCCGTTCGCCGACCGGATCCGCCAGGAGATCGGAGTGCCCTACGGTGTCGCCGTGGTGGCGGTCGGTGCCGTCTCCTCCTATGACGATGTGAACTCGGTGCTACTGGCCGGGCGCGCGGATCTGGTCGCCATCGGCCGTGCGCATCTGTGGGATCCCCAGTGGACCCTGCACGCCGCGGTGGATCAGGGCTATGCCGGGGCGGGGGCCGAATGGCCTGCGCCCTTCCGTGCGGGGAACCGGAAACCGCCCTCCGGCCGCACCGACGGGCCGCCCCCGCGGCTGCAATTGATCCGCGCGGCCGACGCCCCCGCGACCGCCCAGCGGCGCTGGCAGCCCCGGCAGCCGGTCCCGCAACCCTGAGGACACCGCATCGTTCCCCCGCCCGGGTACCGGGCGGGGGAACGGTTGTGTATGTATCGTATTCGACTGGCCGCCAGGAGGATTCGTCGGGTTCGAGCGAATCTAGGCGCGTGCCGCGCGATCCCGCTCCAGGCGAAGCGTCTGCGAGGGCGATTCGCCATAGCGGCTGCGATACAGCACCGAGAACCGGCCCGGGTGCAGGAATCCCCACCGGATGGCGATATCGGTGACGGTTGCGTTCGTCGGATCCGCCTGCAGCAGATCGGTCCGCACCCGCCGCAGCCGCACCTCACGCAGGTACGCCATCGGCGTGGTGTCGTAGTAACGGCGAAAGCCGTCCTGGAGTGTCCGGGTGCCCACGCCGACCGCATCGGCGATGTCGTCGATGGTCAGCGGTTCGTGTGCGTGCGCGTCGATCAGTTCCGCGGCGCGCGCGATGGGCCGGGCCACGATGGGCCGCGGGCGGTCTTCGAGTTCGTCGCGGTAGTTGTTCGGCTGGCCGAGCAGCAGCTGGCTCACCAGCAGTCCAGCGAACTCCCGGACCGGTATCGAGTCCGGTGCCGCAGCCGAACCGACGGCATCGGTGAGCAGCTTGAGTAGCCCACCCCAGGTGCGCCCGGCGGGCGTCGTGAGATCCATTCGCGGCTGGAATACCAAGGGGGCGAGCGGCTCCCGGCCGAGCTTCTTGCGCAGCGTGTCCTGCACGACGGTGCGGTCCAGGCGCAGCAGCAGTTGCCGGTTCGCATCCTCCCACGACATCGACACCCGTGGCCCGGGTTCCAACACCGAGGCGATATCCGGTGTGGAGGTGAAACTCTCGGCGCCGACGGTGATCGTGGCGCGGCCGGCGAGGGGCACCTGGATGAGATAGAAGTCGTCGAGATCGCACGGGTCGATGCGCACGTCGGCGCCGTACTCCAGGTAGTACACGCCCGCGCTGCTCCAGTGCAGGCCGTGGAAGTGGGCGTCGAGGCCGGTGGCGCCGCTCAGCGGCGAGAGTCGGTGATCGCAGAACGCCTCGCCGACGGCGGCGCGCACGAGATCGGGATCGTCGGAGGCGGCGAGGCAGTATCCGGCCAGCGGGCGCTCGTCAACGTTCATCCGGCCTCCAGGTTGCTACACATTCTCATATCGTATTCATAACCATCGTCACAACTACGCGTTACCAGTCTGTTCCATTCCGGCGTAGCGCGTGTCAAGAATCGGTCGGATCGACGGCGGATGGACAGACTCCGCGTTTGCGGGATAGCTGAGCATCCGGCCGCTCCCTACCGTGACTCGGGTCACATCGCAGAGTGTAATTCGGAGGGCAAGATGCCAACCCCCATCTCGCTGGCGGGTAAAGCCGCCATCGTCACAGGTGGAGCCACCCTGTTCGGGGCGAGCGTGGTCGCGGAGCTGGTAGCGGCCGGTGCGCACGTCGTCGTCGCGGATATCGACGAGGACGGGGGCACGGCGGTTGCCGATCGATTCGACCGAGCCGTGTTCATCCGCACCGATGTCACCAGCGACGAATCCATCGAGCATTGCGTCGCCGCGACGGTAGAACGCTTCGGCGCACTCGACATCCTGGTCAATCTGGCGTGCTCGTACGGCGACGACGGGCCCGACACCGACCGGGCGACCTGGTTGCGCACGCTGAACGTCAACCTCGTCGGCGCGGTGCTGCTCGCCGCCGCGGCACGGCCCGAGCTGGCGCGCACCCGCGGCACCATCGTCAACCTGAGCTCGATCTCGGCGAAGATCGCACAGGCCGGGCGCTGGACCTACCCGGCCAGCAAGGCCGCCATCGCCCAGGTCACCCGCAGCATGGCGATGGACTACGCCGCCGACGGCATCCGGGTGAACTCGGTGAGCCCGGGCTGGACCTGGTCGAAGATCATGGACGAGCTCTCCGGCGGCGACCGCGCGCACACCGACTCCGTCGCCGCGCCCTTCCACCTGCTCTCCCGCGTGGGCGACCCGGCCGAGGTGGGCCGCGTCATCGCCTTCCTGGCCTCCGACGCCGCCTCGTTCGTCACCGGCGCGGAGTGGTCCGTCGACGGCGGCTACTCCGCTCTGGGCCCCGAGCGCGGCGAGAGCGCGATCCCACGACTCGCCACCGGCACCGCCGCGGCGCGCTGACCCGACATCGAAAACCGAAGGAACACAATGCGTACCATCACCGTCATCGGGGCCGGGCAATCCGGCCTCCAGCTCGGCATCGGGCTGCTGGACGCCGGATACGACGTCCGCATCGTCTCCAACCGCACCGGCGAGGAGATCTCCAGCGGCCGGGTCAGCTCCAGCCAGTGCATGTTCGGCAGCGCGCTCGCCCGCGAACGCGCCCTCGGCCTGGACTTCTGGACCGCGGAATGCCCGGACGTGGAAGGCATCGGCTTCACCGTCCCCGACGGCAATGGCGGCAAGGCGATCTCCTGGGCCGCCCGGCTGGATCTGCCCGCGCAGTCCGTCGATCAGCGGGTCAAGATGCCGCGCTGGATGCGCGAATTCACCGACCGCGGCGGCCGGCTCGACATCCACGACGCCACCCTCGACGACCTCGAGGACTACGCCCGCGAATCGGACCTCGTCCTGGTCGCCGCGGGCAAGGGCGAGATCGCGAAAATGTTCGAACGCGATGCGGCCCGTTCGACTTTCGACCGTCCGCAACGCGCGCTCTCGCTGACCTACGTGACGGGCATGACCCCGCGCGAACCGCATTCGGCGGTGTCGTTCAACCTGATGCCGGGCATCGGCGAATACTTCGTGTTCCCGGCCCTGACCACCTCGGGCCCCTGCGAAATCATGGTCATGGAGGGCGTGCCCGGCGGCCCGATGGACTGTTTCGACGGTGTCGGCGATCCGCAGCAACACCTCGAGACCGCGAAGAAGATCGTGGAGACCTACCTGCCGTGGGAGGCCGAACGCTGCCGCGACCTCGCCCTCACCGATGATCTGGGTGTGCTCGCGGGCCGGTTCCCGCCCACCGTGCGCCGACCCATCGGAGTGCTGCCCTCGGGCACGCCCGTGCTCGGTATGGCCGACGTGGTCGTGCTCAACGACCCCATCACCGGGCAGGGGTCCAACAACGCCGCCAAGTGCGCGTCCTCCTACCTGTCGAGCATCCTCGAGCACGGCGATCGCCCGTTCGACCGGCAGTTCATGCTCGACACCTTCGAAAGGTATTGGGACTACGCCAAATACGTGGTGGACTGGACCAACGGCCTGTTGGTGCCCCCGCCCGAACACGCCCTGGCGCTGCTCGCCGCGGCCGGTGAGAATCCACGCATCGCCCGCCGCTTCGCCAATGGGTTCGACGATCCCCGCGACTTCTTCCACTGGTTCATGGACCCCGACAGCGCGCGGTCGTATCTCGACGACCTCGCCCCGGTGGCATGAACAGCCGCCCACCGCGCCGCGTCGCCATCGTCGGCGCGGGGCAGGCGGGAGCTCTGCTGGCACTGGGGCTGCGCCGGCACGGTGTGACAGTGACCCTGATCGGCGACCGCACCCCCGAGGAGGTGCGCGCCGGGTCGGTGTTGTCGAGCCAATGCCTGTTCGCCTCCGCGGTGCGGGTCATGAACCGGATCATCGACGCCGACGACAGCGACGCCCCCGCCATCGATCGCCTCGCGCTGAGTGTCGACGGAGTCGGGACGGTGGTGTCGGCCTTCGAGAGCCCGGCGCGCTCGATCGACCAGCGCGTGGCGTGCGCGGCCCTGGTCGAGGCGTTCCGCGCCGAGGGCGGTGTCTTCCACGTCGAGGACGTGACCTCGGAACGCTTGGATTCCCTTGCCGCCCAGCACGATCTGACGATCGTCGCGACCGGTGCGGGGGACCTGGGCCGGATGTTCGTCCGTGACCGCGTGCGCTCGCCGCACGACCGGCCGCAGCGCGCGCTGGCCGTGGCGTACGTGCGTGGCCTGCTGCCCGACGAGACCGGTGCCGACCTCACCGTGTCGGTGATGCCGGGCGTGGGAGAGGTGATCACGCTGCCCGCGCTGACCACCTCGGGCCCGTGCTCGATCCTGGTCCTCGAGGCCATCCCCGGCGGACCGATGGACCGCTTCGACGATGTCCGGACACCGCAGGACCAGCTGAGCCGATGCCTCGAGGTGCTCGACGATGCCTTCCCGGAGGTCGCGGCCCGAGCCCGCGACGTCGAGCTCACCGACGACGGCGGCGTGCTACGCGGCCGGTTGACGCCGACGGTGCGGCGGCCGGTGGCGTTCACCGCCGGTGGGCATCCGGTGCTGGGACTGGCCGATGCGGTCGTGCTCAATGACCCGCTGACCGCGCAGGGCGCGAACAACGCCGTACACGCCGCCGGCATCTACCTCGACGCCATCCTGCAGCGCGGCACCCGGGCCTTCGACACCGACTGGATGCACGAGGTGTTCGAATCGTTCTGGCGCAGTTGGGGTCGGTGGTCGGTGGCCTGGACCAATCGCATGCTCACCGCGACCCCCGAGCACGTCCACGACCTGGTGCGGACCGGCATGGGCGAGCCGGCGGTGGCCGGGCTGTTCGCGACCGGCTTCGACGACCCCAGCACCCTGCACGACTGGTGGTTCGACCGCGCCGACGCCGAGCGCATGCTCGCGGCCGTGCGCGCCGACACCCACTCGGTCGATCCGCGCGCCCTGCGAAACGCCTTGGGCCAGTATGCGACCGGTGTCACGGTGGTGACCTCGCGCGCGCCCGACGGCCGCAAGCTCGGGGTGACCGCGAACTCGTTCACCTCGGTCTCACTGGACCCGCCGCTGGTCGCCTGGTGTCCGGCCAAGAAGGCGCCGAGCCTGCCGGATCTGGTGGCGGCGACCCACTTCGCGGTCAATGTGCTCGCCGCGGATCAGCACGAGCTGTCGCGGCAGTTCTCCACACCCGCGCCGGACAAGTTCGCGGGCGTGGCCCACTACGACGGCATCGCGGGAGTCCCATTGCTGGACAACAGCATCGCCCGGTTCCAGTGCCGGACGGTACAGCTCGTGGAGGCCGGCGACCACGTCATCTTCATCGGTGAGGTGGAGCAGTTCGACACGAGTGCGGGTCAGCCGCTCGTCTTCCATTCCGGCGGTTACCGTGTGGCCGCCGACCATCCCGACTTCGTGTGAACCAGGGTGCCCGCCGACCGGGCACCACTACGAAAGAACCGACCACATGGGCGAATACATCGATGTCGTCAAGAAATCCGGCGAACGCTCCGCCACCTAACACCGCGTCGAACTCGGTTACGACGACGCGGGTTTCACCCGCGGGCGGCGGCTGCGCGATGAACTCGACCTCGACCGTGCGGTCGAGGACATCGGCGACACCGTGGCGGCGCTGCGATCGCGCGACGAGCACGCCGGAGGCATCGGCGCGCTCGGCTGCTGCCTCGGCGGGCTGCTGTCCTATCTGGCGGCGCTGCGACTGCCCATCGAGCGTTCTCGTTCAGATCGGGCCGCTGGATCCGGCCGGGCTGCCGGTGTCCGGTGCCGAGCAGGCCCACAAGCTGCTCGACAAGAGCTTGCCCGAATTGATGGCCAGATGGGCGACCAGCGCGGGCAGATATATAGAGTAGTTGTGACGAGCGAAACTGATACGCAATAATTGTTCGAATCCTGTGCCCGCACTTGCCGACCTGCCCGATGGGAAGAATCGATGCCGACCCGAACCCTGACCACGTCCGCGATCTTCACCGCGGCCGTCACGCTGACCCCGGCCGAACCGCAGCACTTCGATGTGGCGTACGACGCCACCACGCAGCCCTGCCCCTGGCCGAAGGCGTACGGCGGCGACCTGGTCGCCCAGGCTGCCGCCGCGGCGATGCGATCGGTCGTCGACGGCAAGACGCTGCACTCGATGCACAGCTACTTCCTGCGGCCCGCGGACATCGGAGCGGTGGTGCGCTACGAGGTGGAACTGCTGCGTGACGGCCGCGGGTACAGCACCCGTCAGGTGCGCGGCTACCAGAACGGCAAGCCCGTCTATGTGTGCCTGGCGAATTTCGCCGCCGGCGAGCACGGCGGCACCTTCGCCGCCGAGCTCGCCGCGGACATCCCCGCGCCCGAAAGCCTGCCCAGCTCGGCCGATTATCTCGCCGCGCGCACGGGCGGCACGATGACCGACGAGTCGAAGGCGTACTGGTGTGCAGGGCGCAGTTTCGACATGCGGCATGTGCCCGGCCCGGTCTACCTGACCGTCGACGGCGAGCGCACGCCCCATCAGGCGGTCTGGGTGAAGCCGTTCGACCCACTGCGCCCGGTGGCCGGGCTCACCGATGCCCAGCGCGATATCGCGGCCCTCGCCTACGTCTGCGACTACACCATCCTCGAACCCGTGCTGCGGGTGCTGGATCTGCCGTGGGCGCGGCCGGGCCTGACCACGGCCAGCCTCGACCACGCCATGTGGTTCCACCGTCCCGGCCCGGTAGGGGACTGGCTGCTCTATGTCCAGGAGGCGGTCGCCGCCGACGATGGCCGCGGGCTGGGTTACGGCCGCTTCTACGACCTGGAACGGCGGCACGTCGCCACTGTTCTGCAGGAGGGAATGATTCGCGCCTCGTGACCTGGGAACCGTATGGTGCAGTTATGACGACAGAGCCGGAAGCGGCACTCGGGAACGGACGCGGCCGGGACGCCCGCCTGGCCCAGGTGATCATCACCCTCTTCGGTCTGTGCGCACGCGCCGAAGGCAATTGGCTGTCCACCGCGTCGGTCGTCGCGCTGATGGGGGATCTGGGCGCCGACGCACAAGCGGTGCGCTCCTCCATCTCTCGGCTCAAGCGGCGTGGCGTGCTGGTGAGCGAGCGCAATGCCGGGGCGGCCGGCTACTCCCTGTCCGAATCGACGCTGGAGGTACTGGCCGAGGGCGACGTGCGAATTTTCCAGCGCGCCAGGGCATCCGAAGAGGACGGTTGGATTCTGGTCGTCTTCTCGGTACCGGAGTCGGAGCGCGAGCACCGCCACGCGCTGCGCTCGAGCCTGACCCGGTTGGGCTTCGGCACCGCCGCTCCAGGGGTCTGGATCGGGCCCGGGATCCTGGCCCGCGAGACTCGCCAGACCCTCGAGCGGCGCGGATTGTCCGGATACGTCGACATGTTCACCGGCGGCCATCTCGGGTTCGGCGACATGCGGTCGAAGGTGCGCGAGTGGTGGGACCTGTCGGAACTCACTCAGCTGTATGCCGACTTCCTGCAACGGTATCGGCCTGTCCTGTACCAGGTAACCTCCGGCGGCATCACCGAGCAGGAAGCGTTCGCACTGTATGTCCCGATGCTCACCGAATGGCGGCGGCTGCCCTACCGCGACCCGGGCCTGCCGCTGTCGCTGCTACCGCCGGCCTGGAACGGCGAGGCGGCCGGCACGCTGTTCGGTGAACTGAACGAGGCCCTCGGCCCCCTCGCGCACAAACACGCTTTGGCGGTGATCCATGGGCAGCGAATGAAGAGGGAGAGGCCGTCGTCCGGGCGAGGCCGCTAGCTAGTGCAGGACGGGCAATTCGAACTCGGCGAGGTGCCCGGACGGTAGGGCGTCGTAGCCGGGGTCCGCGGGTAGGTTGACGTCGAAATGACGCCGCAGGACGTCGCGAATCAGCTCGTAGCGGTTGCCGATGCGCAGGACCCGCAGGTGCAGGAAATCGATGCCGGTAATGGAGCGCCGGTACACCTGCGGGGTGGATCCCCACAGGGCATAGCCGCCGTCGTTGGGGCCCAGGCAGATTCCGCCCGCGGCGATGATGTCGAAGGCCTGCCGCGCGTCGGCGGCCGGATCGAGTCGAGTCCCGTCCATGGTCATGATTGCTCCTCCAAAGGTGTTGGTACGGACGGTTGCTGGTTGGCCGTCGGATGGGTATCGATGGTGTCGAGCAGTCGGCGGTGTCGCGTTTCGGGCGTGGTCGCCATGACGGCGAGCGAGACGAAGGCGGCCGCGGCGGCGCTGAGCAGACCCGCCTTGAAGCCGGCGGTATCGACCGCGAGGCTGCCGACAATGGCCGGGGCGGTGAGTCCACCGATCCGGCCGAGGTTGTACACGGTCCCCATGGCCAGCGCGCGCACCGGTGAGCGGTACATCAGCTCGGCGGTCCAGGCGACGACTCCGGAGAAGATGCCACTGATACCCGCGCCCGCGGCAAAGGTGGCCACCAGCAGCGCCATCCGGCCGTCCTGTCCGGCGACGACGATGAGAATCAGCGACAGCCCGGCGACGAAGGCGAGAACCATGAACAGCCACTTGCGTCCCCAGCGGTCGGTCAGCGCTCCGAACACCGTGAATCCGGCCACCGCGCCGAGTTGTTGCCACAGCAGATAGAACAGGCTGCGCCCGGGCGGGAGCCCGGTGACCTCGAGGAGATACGTCGGGAGGAACGACGCGACCGCCCAGTAGTAGTAACTGACACCCACCAGAAAGCCGAATCCCTGCAGCAGCGGGCGAATCATGTCGCGGGTGAACAACCCGCGGACGACGACACCGGCAGATCGCCCCGCCGCGGCGGCGGCGGTGTGCCCGGGCTCGGGCACTCGGAGGCGGATATAGGCGGCCAGCAATAGCGGAAGCGCGCCGAGCGCGAAAAGCGTTCGCCAGCCGCCAGTGTCGAGACCACCGTGCAGGCGCGTGACCGCCGCCGCGGTGGTGATGGCGAGCATGCTGCCCAGCGGAAGCCCGATCTGGCTGATGGCGCCGGCCTTGCCGCGGTGCGCGGCCGGCCAGGTGTCGGTGACCAGCGCCGAACCCGCGGTCCAGGTCGACCCCATGCCCAGACCGCCGACCACCCGCAGCACGCCGACCACCGCCAAGGACGGTGCGAACGCCGACAGGCCGCTGGCCGCGGCGTATAACGCGACGGAGCCGCTGAGTACGCGGACGCGCCCGTAACGCTCGGCCAATCCGCCGCCGCCGATGCCCCCGACCAGCTGTGCGAAGCCGATCGCCGTCGTCATGAATCCCACCTGCGCCTTGGTGGTTCCGAAATCGTGGGTCAGGCCGTGGATACTCAGCGCGATGGCGACGATGTCGAAAACCTCGAACAACCACGCGAGGGTGGTCGCGACGAGCGCTTGCCGGGCTCGACGGTCGATGCCCCGCAGCGCGAACGAGGTCGACGCCGGGCGGGCGGGTGTGCCGGACGTGTCGTCGACGGACATGGCTCAGCTCCTTTGCTGACGAAAAACGGTGTTGTACGGGCTATTTCGCCTGACTCGGCAGGGGCTGGCCGAGGGTGGTGAAGGAGTGGGTCGCGGCCAGGATCGCGATCGGAGCGGTGATCAGCAGCTGGCCGCCCAGGGTGCCGAGCGAACCGGCGGCGAGGCAGCCGATCGCGACGGCCGGGAGGAAGGCTCCGAACAGTCCCGCGATGGCGGCGGAAGCGCCGGTGGCGCCGGCGATTCCACCGAGTAGGCAACCCACCGCGGTGGCGAGGAGCGTCGGTGTGACAAGGGACTTCTTCATGACTGTGCTTTCGAGATTCGGGATATCCGGTGGGATGGTCCGTACTCGGGGGCTACTGATTCGCGGCCCGGGTCAGCGTCCGTTCGCGGCCCGGGTCAGGGTCCGGCGGGCGGCGGTCACCACCGGTTGGTCGATGAAAGTTCCGTCGGGCAGGGCGAATCCACCCGAGCGGTCCTGGGCTGCGCTGACGATCCGGCGCGCGTGCTCGATCTCCGCGGGCGTGGGCGCGAAGACCTCCGCGATCACCGGCAGCTGCGCCGGATGAATCGCCGACCGGCCGTGCATGCCGAGACGGCGCCCGCGCTCGCACGAAACCTTCAGTCCGGCATGGTCTTTGACATTTCCGTAGACGGCCATGCCCGGCGGCGGCAGCTGCGCGGCGGCCGCGGCAACCACGATTCGGCTGCGCACCCAATCGAAAGCGGTCTCGTCGATGAGCCGTAGTTCGACGCGCAGGTCGCCCTCGCCCAGGGAGATCGCCGCGACCTGCGGGGCGGTCGCGATCCGAAAGGAGTTCTCCACTCCGGCGGCGGTTTCGATGAGGCAGTGGAACCCGACGTCCGTCCGGTACCGGTCGGCGATGCCGACGGCGAGACGAACATCGTCGGCGGATTCGACGCGAGGCAGTCGAATACCCCCCAGCGCGGGCAGCGCGGCCACCGCGTCGAGGTCGGCCTGGCCGAGATCGGTACGAATGTCGTTGATCCGCACATGGACACGCGGCCGCTCGCGGTCGTCGGGATCGAGGTCGCCCATGAATTCGACGACGGCTCTGCGCGCGTCGTGCTTGTGTGCGTCCGCGACCGCGTCCTGCAGGTCGAACACGACGGTCTCGGCACCGGTCGCCAGGGCTTTGGCCATGCGGTCGGGTCGATCGCCCGGGGCGTAGAGCCAGGTACCTGGATATGTCATGAGAGGATTCACCACTTTCAGTGACGTGGACCACAGGCAGTGTAAGTTATAAGTTATAAGTTAATCTGTCAAGGGTAGGCGGCGGCGCCAACTACGATCGAGAGAACCGCAGACACACAGACGGGAGACGGCATTCGATGGCTCGGCGCAGCAAATCCGCCACCACCGGCCTGGCCGCGACGACGGCCGGCGCCTCCGGGCAGGAATACAGCACGGTCAAGCCGCCAGGCAGCAGGGCGAGCTACGTGCAGGAGGTAATGCGCTCGGAAATCCTCAGTGGCGCAATGGCGCCGGGAACCCCGATCCTGCAGGACGCCATCGCCGAGCGCCTCGGTGTCTCGATCACCCCGGTCCGGGAGGCCCTGCGGAACCTGGAATCGGTGGGCCTGGTCGTCTACGAGCCCAACTTCGGGGCGAAGGTCGCCGAACTCAGCGCGGCCGAGATCGAAGAGCTCTACCTGCTGCGCGGCACCGTCGAGGGCCTCGCCGCCCGGCTGGCCGCGACCTCGATCACCGACGCCGAACTCGAACAGCTGCGAGCCACCCACCGGGAACTGCGACAGGCGTTGGCGGACGGCGACGTCCAGGCAATGGCCGCGGCGAGCCGCCGCTTCCACGATCGAATCGCCCGTGTCGGCGGCCGCTCCATCGTCGCCCGCCACCTCGGCTGGATCTGGGAAACCAACCCCATCCCGATCGGCCAGTCGGTGTGGTCGCACCCCGACGCCGCGCAGCAGGCCGTCGAGTCGAACGCAAAGTTGTTGTCACTGCTGGAATCCCACGACGCCGCGGCCGCCGAACAACACATGATCGCCCAGGTCCGCGCCGCCGCCACGGCCCGCTTGACGGGCGATTGGCGCCCCACCGTCCCCTGACGGCCGCCTACGAATCCGCAGAGACTTCGTAGATGATCTCGAGACCGTCGTCGGCATCCCACTGCTCGCCGACGGCGGCGAAACCGTATTGCGCGGCAAGCAGATACGACGCTCGATTGACCGGAGAAATCGCCGCACGAACCACTCGGACATCGGGCTCGCGCTCGGCGCGGCGAAGCAGCCACTCGAGGGCGGCCCGCGCGTAGCCCCGGCGGCGGTGGGCTGGATCGACCGCGTAGCCGACCTCCACCATCCCCGAAGCGTCCGGGGGTCCGTGGAAGCCCGCGTTGCCGACCGGGACACCTGTGATCTCGTCCCAGATCACACCCGTTACCCAGCCCATGTTCGCGGGATCCCGTCGTACCTGCTCGCTGCGTAGCCGCCACAGTGGGCGCAGGTCGGGGCCGGTGAAGTAGGGAGTGAGCGGTACCGGGCCGACCGCGTTCGCCGTGGCAAGGTCGCCGGCGGCGAGTGCTTCGAGTGCGGCCTGATTCAACTGGACGATGCGGATGCTCGGCTGCGGCTTCATCGGTTCTTCTTACCGCAATCCTGAAAACATGCTTTAATCCAAATGTCCAACATTTGGAGGTTTCATGGAAGGGTTGAAGCAGCCGCGACGGGCCGTGACGCTGGCCGCGCAGGTCGCGGACCAGTTGCGGGAGCAACTGGCCTCCGGGCGGTGGCCGGTCGGCAGCCGAATTCCCGGTGAGCAAGAGCTGGTGGAACTGCTTGGCGTGAGCCGTAATACGGTGCGCGAGGCCCTGCGGTCGCTGATCCACCTCGGCCTGCTGGAGGCCCGCGTCGGGGACGGCACGTATGTGAGGGGCAGCAGCGAGCTGGAGGCCGTGCTGCTGCGGCGGGCGTCCGGGGCGCAGCCGGCGGACGTGGTGGAACTGCGAGCGGTGCTGGAAGAACATGCCGCCGGCATGGCCGCCGAACGGCGCTCGCAGGCGGATGTCACCCGGTTGCGGGAACTGCTGGACGCGGTCCGCGCCTGCAACCGAGCCGGGGTGATGGCCGAGGTCGCGGCGGCCGACGGGGACTTCCACCTCGCGGTCGTGCGAGCGAGCGGGAACGGTCTGCTCACCGAGCTCTACGAATACATGGGCACGGCGCTGTCGTCGCTGCTGGCCGAATTGCCTTGGGACGCTGACATTGCCGCGGAACACGATCACTGGCACGGCGCTCTGGTCGACGCTATCACCGCACGTGATGCGGTGGCCGCGCGCTACTCGGCGTCGATGCTGGTCCGTTTGACTGGTCGACACGCCGCGGTGCGGGAGGACGACCAGGGCTCGGAGCGGTCCTCGTGAGAGTTCGAGACACTCATGTCGCTCCCGCGGATGCGCAGGGTGCCGATGCCGGTCGGCATCCCGCGACGTGGCTGCTGGTCGGCATCGTGCTCGTTGCGGCGAATCTACGGGCCGCGCTGACCGGCGTCGGCCCGCTGCTTCCGGATATCGAGAGGTCCACCGGCCTGTCCGGCACCTGGAGCGGGGTGCTGGGTGCGCTACCGCTGCTGACCTTCGCTCTGACCTCGCCGCTCGTCGGGCGGACCGCACACCGGTTCGGTTCGCCACGGGTGCTGGGCAATTCGCTACTCGTCCTGGCGGCCGGATTGGTGTTGCGGTCGATGCCCGGTGTGTTCTTCCTGTTCGCGGGCACCGTGGTAATCGCGGCCGCCATCGCCTACGGGAACGTGCTGCTGCCGTCGGTGGTCAAGAGTACGGTGCCGGAGCACCGGATCGGCCAGGTCACGGGAATCTACGTCACCGCAATGGGACTGGTGGCCGCGGTGTCGTCGGGAGTGTCGGTACCACTGGCCGATCACCTGCCCGGCGGCTGGCGCACGGCGCTGGGCTGCTGGATCATCCTCGCCGCAGTGGCCTTGCTGGCGTGGATTCCGCAGTACCGCGACCGACACGATGCCGGGCCGACTTCCATGGTGCGGGAACGGATTCCGTGGCGTTCCGGGCTGGCCTGGCAGGTCAGCGTATTCATGGGCCTGCAGTCCCTCGCCTTCTACTCCACGATCGCATGGCTGCCCAGTGTTGTTCACGCCGAGGGCGTGGGGGAGACCGCGGCGGGATGGCAGCTGTTCCTCTTCCAGATCGCGGGGCTCGTCGCCGGCATCGTGCTCCCGATACTCGCAAGCCGATGGCGTGACCAGCGGATTCCGGCGGTGGCGGCCTCGATGCTGTCCGCGCTGGGCTTCGCGATATTGGCGGTGGCGCCGGGGCTGGCCGTCATGGCCAGCATCCTGATCGGACTGGGTGGCGGGGCCTGTCTGGTTCTCGCGCTGAGTTTCCAAGGCCAGCGCGCGGCCACCCCCGCACAGGCGGCGGCGCTCGCGGCGATAGCCCAGTCCGTCGGCTACCTGGTAGCCGCCGTCGGGCCGTTGGTTCTCGGTGCGCTGCACGACCGCACCGGCGGATGGCGGCTCCCACTGCTGCTGCTCGTGGGACTCGCCATCGTCCAAGCCGCAGTCGGAACCCGTGCCGGCCGTGACATTCACCTGAAAATTCCTCTCGCTCAGTCACATTCGATCGGAGATTGACCCCATGACCACGACCGCTCCGTTCAGCTACCTCGATACTCCGACGGCGGCACCGCTCTCGATCCCCGAGCTGATGCCCGGCGCCTACAACCTGATGGAGTACGCCGCGGTCACGGCGGGCGAACAGGTGCTTATCCTCGCCGAGCACGGCGCCGATCCCGTGGTGGTCCAGGCCATCGCCGCGGCGGCCGCGTACCGCAATGCCGACGTTCACATCCTGTCCGTGCCACCCTTCAGTGCGGGCGGATGGGATCGCTCGGCGCCCTCGCCACTGCTGTCGGCCACGCACTCCGCCGTCGATGTGGTGATCTCGCTGACCTGGTGGGGTGAGGTGCACACCGCCGAGCTGTTCTTCGACGAAATCGCCAAGCACCGTGCACGATTCGTCTCCCTGCACCAAACCGCGACAGCCGCGGCGCTGGCCACCGGCGCCCGGTTCCCCCTCGACCTCTACTTCGCGATCGAGGCCAAGGCCACCGCGCAACTCACCGCGGCCGATGAGGTCAGAGTGACGACCGAGCTGGGCACCGACGTGACCTTCCGCGACTTCGCCACCGCCGGACACCATGCTCCACTGACCTCCGGCATGTGGCGGCCCTTCCCCTACGGCGGTGTGAACTTCTATCCCGATCGCACCGACGGTGTCGTCGTGATCGAGGAGTCCACGGTCACCGGCGTACCCGGCGAGCGAACGACAGTGGAGCTGAACGACAACCGCGTCACCGCCATCCACGGCGGCGTGGCCGCCGCCGAGCTCCAGCGCTACGCGCCGACCGGCTACTACATGCGCCACGCGCTGATCGGCTTGAATCCCAAGATCCGCTCCGCGGGCGGCACGCAATTCGAACGCGAAAAGCACTCTGGTGCCTTCTATTTCGGACTCGACGCCCTGACGCCGGACGGAGAGGTGGACCGCGGCGGCCCCGGGCACGCGCACTGCGACTGCCAGTTCGACCGGCCGACGATCACCCTCGACGGCGTACCCTTCATCGGGAGGGGCGGCTCCGTCTCCTCGATGATCCCGAAATCCGCCGCCTGGCAGACAAATTCGGCCCCGCCGATATCGTTCTCGATCCGAATCCCCGCTTGGTCCTGCCCGCCCGTTACACCAGGTGACCGCGACCGAGAATTCCGGCGGGGCGACACCGGGGGAAGTGGCGATCGGCCACCCGCTCGCTCCCGCCGTCCTCGGGTTGTTGTCGACGCAACCCATGCATCCCTACGAGATGCTGCGGACGATACGGCAACACGAGATCGGATACCGAGGTCGTGTCAACATCGGTTCGCTCTACAACGTCGTGGGCGCATTGGAGCGCCGGAACCTCGTCGAAGCCATCGGCGTGCAACGCGCCGGTCGCCGTCCCCCACGGACGATCTACCGGATCACCGAGTCCGGAGCTGTCGAGTTCCATGCCTGCCTCGAGCGAATGCTGACCACATCCGACCAGTCATGGTCCCCCTTGGCTCCGATCCGATGGTTGCCGCCGGACCGAGTGACAGCACTGCTCCGTGGACGCCGGCAATACCTCGCGCGCCGAATCGCCGACCTCGACGCAGTGATCCACAGTTCATCCGACAGTGGCCTTCCCGCCCCGGTCATGGTCGAAGCCGAATTCGAGCGCCACATGCTGGATGCCGAGGCTCAATTCGTGACCGCCCTCGCCGAGCGGCTCGAGGCACTGCGAGAGGTTGGGGGAGAGCGATTTTCGGGCCGAGCTCGGCACCTTCGATGAGAACGGGCCGGGCCGCAGATGCCGCGACTACCCATCTGGAAATCGGATGGGAGACAGCATAGATCGATATTGGACGCGACCGAGCCCGGCAGGCAGGGTTGAGGCGAAGGCGAACTCCGTGATATCCGGCAGCCTTCGGCTCTGTAATTCAGCTGCACGAAAGGGGATCGGGTACGGCCGTAAAAGCCGATCACCCGGATACAGTCATGGCTTTGTTTCGAGATCTGCGAGACTACATCGGCACCCTGACAGAAAAACTCGGCCCGGAAGAAGTGCGCGTTGTCGACGGGGCGAACTGGGACCTGGAAATCGGCGGGATCACCGAGCTTTCGGCGGAGAAAGAAGGGCCCGCACTCCTTTTCGACAATATCCCTGGATATCCCACGGGATATCGGGTGTTCACGAATTTCATG
This sequence comes from Nocardia sp. NPDC101769, assembly GCF_044766925.1. NCBI lineage: Bacteria > Bacillati > Actinomycetota > Actinomycetes > Mycobacteriales > Nocardiaceae > Nocardia > Nocardia sp. NPDC101769. The sequence continues at coordinate 58,797 of NZ_JBIWMX010000034.1, forward strand.
GGTACCGCGTCGCGATGCGCTGTCGCGCTCGGGCTTCCCGCGGACACCGCCGAAATGGATATCATCCGGGCCTGGAAGGACATGAGCAAGCGCATCGAGCCCGTACCGCCGGTCGTCGTCGAGACCGGGACGGTGCTCGAGAACGTCCTCGAGGGCGACGACATCGACGTGTCGAAATTTCCGGCGCCGCGCTGGCATGACGGCGACGGCGGGCGGTATATCGGCACGGCGTGCATGGTCATCACCCGGGACCCGGATTCCGGCTGGGTGAATGTCGCCACCTATCGCATCTGCCTGCAGGGCCGGGATCGGCTCTCGCTGTGGATGCTCGGGAACCGCCATGCCCTCGCGAATGCGAAGAAGTACTGGGACCGTGGCCAGGCGTGCCCGATCGCGGTGGTGGTCGGCTCGGATCCGATCCTGTCGACGGCCGCCGCGATCGCGGCACCAGAGGGAGTGTCGGAGTACGACATCGCCGGTGGGCTGCGCGGCCGCGGCGTCGAGGTGCTGTATTCCCCCGGCAGCGACCTGCCGATTCCGGCGCATGCCGAGATCGTCTTCGAGGGCGTCATGCCGCCGCTGTCCGAGGAATCGGTGGCGGAGGGTCCGTTCGGGGAATGGACCGGGTACTACACGCACGCCGGACGGGAAAGGGTGGTGCGGGTCGAGCGCATCCTGCACCGCGACGATCCGATCATTCTCGGTGCGCCGCCGATGATTCCGACGGTGCCGGCCGGCGATCAGGCGGTGCCGCTGTATTCCGCCTCGGTCACCTGGGATCACCTGGAAGCGTCCGGGGTGCAGAACATCCGCGGCGTGTGGGCGTATGCCCGGCAATTGATGATGGTCGTCTCGATCGAGCAGACCGGAGCCGGCGACGCCATGCACGCGCTGCTGGCCGCGGCCGGACGCAAGCGCAGCGGGGGAATGGAACGGTATTTCGTTGTCGTAGACGAGGATATCGACATCACCGATATCAACCATGTGCTGTGGGCGCTGTTCACCCGGGTCGATCCCGCCGAGTCGATTCACGTGCTGCGCACGCCCACCACGGCCATCGACCCGCGCCTGTCTCCCGAGAAGCGAGCCGCCGGGGACATGTCGATGGGCATCGTGCTGATCGATGCCTGTAAACCCTTCGCCTGGAAGGACTCCTACCCGAAGGCGAACCGTTTCGACGACGTATCCCGTGGCGAGATCCGCGACAGGTGGAAGGCGATCCTGCCGCTGTAAGCGGCGCGATTCGAGGGCCGGGACGAAACGGAAAGGTATGTGACGACAATGGCCATCTTGCCCGACGATCTCGCAGGACTTCTACGCGGTTTCCCTCACCCGGAGGCGCGGGAGCAAGCCTTTCCGTTCCTCTCGGTCGACGAGCACGGGCTCCCGCACAGCGGGCTGCTGTCGAGATCGGAACTCGAGCCCGCGGCGGACGGCAGCCGGTTGTTCGGCGTGGTGGCGAGCCCGCGCACGCGAGCGAATCTGCATCGGACCGGGTCCGCCGGCCTGATCGCGGTGGCGGGCACCGTCTGCCACCACGCCAAGCTGCGCATGATCTCCTGCCTCGAGGACGGCGACCTGCTCGGCTGCGTGTTCGAACCCGTCGAGTACAAGCGTGACGATATCGGAATCGCGTTGACCCCCATGATGTTCCATACGTCGCCCGAGCTCGCCGAACGCGAACGATGGGGGCGCGTCGCCGATCTGCTGGACCGGCTGAACGGGCGGATCCGATGAGGGACATGCGAACCCGGCGTCTCATTGTCGGTGTCACCGGCGCCACCGGGGCACCGCTGGCTGTGCGAATTCTGGAAATGCTCCGCGAAATGCCCGAGGTGGAAACACATTTGGTGCTGAGTACCTGGGCGCACCCGACCATCGAGATGGAGTCATCGCTGTCGGTGCGGGAGGTGACCGAGCTCGCGGATGTCACCTACAAGCTCGGGGAGCAGGGTGCCGCCATCTCCTCGGGATCCTTCCGTACCGACGGCATGATCATCGTGCCCTGCAGTATGCGCACCCTCGCTGCCGTGCGCCACGGCCTGGCCGACAATCTCATCACCCGGGCGGCGGACGTGGTGCTCAAAGAGCGCCGCCGCCTGGTACTGGTGCCGCGCGAAACCCCGCTCAACGACATACATCTGGAGAACATGCTGGCATTGAGCCGCATGGGAGCCCGCATGGTGCCGCCGATGCCCGCGTTCTACAACAACCCCGGAACCGTCGACGACATCGTCGATCACATCGCGGTACGGGTGCTCGACCAGTTCGATCTCGACCCGCCGCGGGCGCGGCGCTGGACCGGGCTGGCCGACGCTCGTCGGCACCATGCGGGAGCGCGGAATCCGGTCAGCTGAGCTGCCCGCCGGTCAGTCTCGTGGCATGTTCGATGAACATCTCCGTCGCCGGATCGGCCGCGCCGGCGTCGCGCCAGGCGATGCCGATCCGTCCCGGCGGCAACTCCGGAACCCGCACTCCCACCACTCGATCATCGTGCGCCAGTGCGGATTCCGGCACGAGGGCGATTCCGAGCCCGCGGGCGGCCATGGTGACCAGCAGGCCGGGATGCCCGGCCTCGAAGGTGATTCGCATCCGCGTACCCGCCTGCGCGACAGCACGATCGAGCTGCCGCCGCAGACCGGACCCTTCGGTCAGGGCGATCAACCGCCGGCTGCTCAACTGGCCCAGCGTGACATGTGTCCGCGCGGCCAGCGGGTCCGAGGGCAGCATGGCCGCGACCACCGTCTCGCGGTGCAGTTCCCGGATGCACACGCCCGGCGGCTCCGCCTCGGTGAGGCTCGTGATCAGCACATCGAGCTGTCCCTCACGCAACCGGCGCATCAATACGGCCGCGGTGTCCTCGACCAGCGACACGTCCACACCCGGATGCTCGTGATGGAATGAGGAGAGCAGATACGGCAGGTCGACCCCGCGGGTGGAGCTGAGCTGAATGGCGCCCACCGACACATGCCCGTGGAGCAACCCGGTGAGCGCCACGACCGCCGCCCGCCCCGCCGCCACCGCGTCCAGCACCGCCTGCGCATGCGGAACGAGGGCCCGGCCCGCGGCCGTCAGCCGCGCGGTCCGGGCCCCCCGCTCGAACAGCGCCTGCCCCAGCTCCCGCTCCAGCGCCTTGATCTGCGCGCTGATCCCCGACTGCGCGACATGCACCTGCTCCGCGGCCCGGGTAAACGTCCCCGCCTCGGCCACCGCCAGAAAGTACTGCAGCTGACGCAACTCCATGATCGTGTTGTAACAATCCCTCCGGGATCACCCGGGCCCGGGGTCTGCGGCTACGCGATCAGTTCGCCGCCGAGCGGAACAAGCCCGCGGCCCGGCCCGGTACTGGCCGACCGCCCTGCGGAGGGCAGGAAAACCCTTCGCACGCTGTGGAATCGACGCCTGCGCGCGGGGTTGCCCTACTGGCTAATTGGCCGTGAGGGTGCGGATCAGGTCATGGGTGAAGGAGTCGGTGACGGCTTGCAGGTCGATCGAGTCGGGGTCGAGTAGCCATTGGGTGTTGACGCCCTCGATGAAGGCGACAATTTCGATCGCTTTGAGTGTGGGGTCGATGGTGGGAGCGAAGTCGCCGGTGTGCTGGCCCTGTTCGACGAGTGCGGCGACGACGTCGCGCAGGTTGCGGTAGCGCTGGACGAAGTGGTCGTGGGCCAGGTCGCCGGGGTTGAGGTTCTCGGCAAGTAGGACCGCGAACAGGCGGGCGAGGTTGGGGTCGGCGATATTGCGGCGGGCGAAGTCGGGCAGTTTGTCCAGGGCGCGGACGCCGCCCAGGGCGGCGAGTTCCTCGACGAATCGGAGGCTTTCGTCGTCGCGGGCGTCGATCACCGCGTGCAGCAGGCCGACCTTGCTGCCGAAGTAATAGAGCAGGGCCTGCTGGGTGACGCCGACGCGCATCGCCACGTCGGCGATGCTGGTGTCGCGGTAGCCCCGCTCGGCGAAAAGGGTGGCCGCGGCTTGGAGCAGCTCCTCGCGGCGGGAACGGCCGTCGGCGCGCTCCTTGCGGCCTCTCCGGCGTGGCGCTGTCGGCTGCGGTTTCATGGATTCTTCTTACAACACCATCTTGAGTTTTACCGAGTGGTAAGTAAAACTCTGGGTGTGGCGACCACGCGAGATACTTGGATCGGACAGTGGATCTGGTCCGATCGCCCGGCACTGGGCGGACCCAGTCAGGCACAGCCGTACGGATCCCTGGACCCGCGTCGCTTCGACCAACGGGTGCTGTTCCGGCGTGGCTTCGAGCTGACGAGCGTGCCCGCCCGGGCCATGGTGCGAATCACCGCCGATTCCCGGTATCGGTTGTACGTCAACGGAATCGACATCGGCGTGGGGCCGGTGCGGCACGGGCCGCGCCAGCTGTGCTTCGACGAATACGACATTCGCCACACACTGCGCGAGGGCGGCAACACGGTCGCGGTACTCGCCCGCTTCTACGGATATCCGGTGCCGTGGTGGGAGCCGTCGCCGCCGAGCTTCACGATGGGTGGCGGCGCCCTGGTGGCGGAGATCCGGCTCGACGAGGAGATCATCGGGACCGACGCCTCGTGGCGGTTCGCACACGGCGACGCATGGCGCCCCGGTCATCCGCCCGGCATGCTGTTGACCCAGCTGCCCGAGAACCTCGATGCCCGGCTACTCGAACCACGTTGGATGGCACCGGATTTCGACGATTCGTCCTGGTCGCACGCGCGAGTGCTGGCCGAGTACTCGGTGGTGGGCCCGCGCGGTGGGACGCGGCCGCCCACCGAGCCGTGGGGCATCCTGCGGCCCAGACCTATTCCGGCTCTGACCGGTGAAATTCGCACCGCGACAGTCACGGACAGGCGGGCGGCCCCGCCTTCCGGCGATGATCCGCGCGCCGCCCTGGTCGCAGCCCTCGGCGGGGCGGGCGGCGACCGCGCCCTGTTGGTCGCCGATTTCGAGATGATCGTGAGCGGCAGGCTGGAACTGCATTTCGAGGCAGCCCGCGGTCAGGTCATCGACGGCGCGCTGGTCGAGGTACCCACAGTGGCCGCGCTCGACAGCGCGCCGGTATTCCGGTACGTGGCCCGCGGCTCGGCCGACACCTATCTTTCGGCTGACTCGGTCGGCGGACGCTACCTTGTTCTCGCGCTGGGGGACGCGACGACGCCGGTCACGCTCCGGATCCGTGAACTGCTGCGCCCGCGAGACCCGGTCGCCCCGTTCGACTCCAGTGACCCGCGCCTCGACGCCGTCTATCGCACGGGTCTGCGCACCGTGGACCTGACCTCCCACGATGCCTACATCGACTGCCCGACAAGGGAACAGCGGTCCTGGACCGGGGACGCCGTGGTGCATCAGTCCGTCGATCTGATCGCCAACCAGGATTGGCGGCTGGCTCGATGGAACCCGCAGCTGGCGGCGCAGCCGCGCGCCGACGGCCTGCTGCCCATGGTGGTAGCCGGTGATTTCGCGACCACGCAGGTGCCGACGATTCCGGACTGGTCGCTGCACTGGATTCGCTCCGTGCACAACCTGTTTCGCTACACCGGCGATCGAGAACTGGTCGGCGGTCTGTTGTCCACCGCCGAAGGAATCCTGCGCTATTTCGAACCCTATCGCGGTCCCGCCGGTCTCGTGGAGGAGGTGCCCGGGTGGGTCCTCATCGACTGGTCGCCGGTGCAGGTGTCGGGCGCGAGCGCGGCGCTGAATGCGCTGCTGGCACGCGGATTACGGGATTTCGCCGAGATGGCGCGCTGGGTCGGTGATCATGGCCGGGCCACCTGGGCGGCCGGCTTCCACGGTCGCCTGCTCCGCGGGTTCGAGTCCTTCTGGGACCCGGGGCGGCGCGCCTATCGCGACAATCTGGCCGACGGCCGCCGTGGCACGTCGGTGAGCGAGCACGTCGCGGCCGCGGCGGTCTGCGCGGATCTCGTCCCACCCGAACGCAAGCCGGAGGCCCTGCGGCTGCTGCTGGACCGATCGGCCATGTTCACCACCAGCCCACTGGCCGATCACGGTGGCGACGCGCTGGGACCCAGCGCCGGTCAGCCGGTGTCCGTGCGACCCGAACCCGATTGGGACACAGAGCGTTCGGTGGTCGGGGCGCAGCCGTTCTTCCGCTATGTCGTGCACGACGCCATCGCACGATTGGGTGCGGCCGACCGGATCGCGGAACTGTGCCTGGACTGGGATCACCTGCGCGCCGATGCCCCGACCGCGTTCCGGGAGTGCTGGGAAGGCGGATCCTACTGTCACGGCTGGTCGGCCACGCCCACCCGTGATCTGGTCTGCTACACCCTCGGCATCACCCCGGCCGCACCCGGATTCACGCGGGCCCGCATCGCGCCGCGCCCCGGCGTGCTGACCGCGGCAGCGGGCGCCGCGCCGACGCCGTACGGCGTCGTGTCGGTGGAGATCGATGGTGACCGTGTCGTGGTCGACTCGCCGGTTCCGGTGGAGATCGTCGACAGGTCGGGCACGGCGACCCCGCACGCTGCCGGAAAGATCAGCGCGCGCTTCTGAAATCTTGTGGAGTATCCGATGAAACACGTGATCCGCATGATCACGGCGGCCGCGCTCGCGGTCGGCTCGGTATCGGGGATGGCCGCGGCCTCCCCACCCGACACCACGACCGGGACCGTTTGGTTGTGCAAACCCGGCATGGCACTCGATCCCTGCGACCAGGATGCCGACGGCAGGCCCGGGGCCCGGCCCGGGCTGGCACGCTATCCGGATGGCAGCCGAGCCGCACTGTCCGTCACCACTGTCGGTCACAGCGACCTCGATGACGAAACCGGTACCGCCTCAGCACTTCCGGGCGTGGACTGCTTCTACGTCTATCCCACGGTGGACCTCGTGCCCAACCCGGTGGCCGGAGATCGGCCGCAGCCTCGGGCCGAGGAACTCGCGGTGTTGCTCGCACAGGTGGGGCCGCTGCTCGGTCGCTGTCGTATGTTCGCCCCGCTCTACCGGCAGGACACCGTGCCGCAGTTGGCCCAGCATGTGGACACCGGCTCCGACGGCTACGCCGGGCCCGGATTCGCCGACGTGCTCGCGGCGTGGGACGACTATTGGGCCCACGACAATGTCGCGCCGGGCGGCGGCAGGCGTGGGGTGATCCTGCTCGGTCATTCGCAAGGCAGCGTGGCGCTGGAACAGCTGATTCGCGATCGGGTCGACGGGCGGCCCGACACCACTGCACAGCTGGTCAGCGCCGTGCTACTGGGCGGAAAGGTGCAGGTGCCCGACGATCGTCCAACGGGCGGCGGCGCGGACCCGGACTCCACCTTCCAGTACCTGCCGCTGTGCGGCGCGAGCGCACCCGTTCCAGCCGGATGCGTCATCGCCTATTCCGCCTATGCTGCGGGGCATGAGCCGGGGTCGAAGAGCCTGGCCTGGAGCGCGGCCTCCGGTCACCGCATCGCCTGCGTCGATCCGGCCGCGCTGCGCCACGCCGCCGATCCGGCCGCGCGCACCCCACTCGACACGGTCATGCCGACGCGGAATCTGCTGCAGGGCACCGATATCGCGCCCGCCGGGCACCTGACGGTGGTGCTGCACGACTACCGGGTGCCGAGCACCCCAACGGGTTTCACCCGCTATCCCGGCGTGCTGACCGCCACCTGCCGCTACGGTCCGGGTAGTGACGGCTCCGCCGCGTGGCTGGAGATCGGGGGCGATCTCGATGCCGTCCTCGGCACTTCCGGCGACACACAACTCGGCCTGCACGTGGCCGATTACAGTGTCGCGCTGGGTGATCTGGCGGCCGTCCTGGATCGGCAGTCCGCTACCTGGCTCGCTCGCCGATGACCGCGACGACCGCTCACGTCGCCGTGGCGCGGCCCTGGTCGCTGGCGGCCTTGGCGGGCATGGCGTCCTATCTGGACGCCGGCACCATCATCGCCGTATCCGCGGCGCTGTCGCATTGGCGGTCGAGTTTTCGAATGTCGGAGTGGCAGTTGGGTTTTCTTTCCGCCGCGCTGACCATCTGTATCGGTCTGGGATCCATCGCCGGTGGGCGGATCGGCGACCGCTACGGCCGCAAACGGGTCTACGCCGTGGACCTGGTGGTGTATATCGCCGGGCTGCTGTGGCTGGTGCTGGCAGTCCACCCGGTCATGTTGTTCGTCGGTGTGGTGACCGTGGGCCTGGCAATCGGCGCGGATGTGCCCGCGGCGCTGGCGCTGGTCGGCGAGAATGCTCCGGCGTCGGAGCGCGGGCGGCTGGTGACCTTCACCCAATTACTGTGGGCACTGGGACCTTTGGCCGTGATCGGGCTGGAATTGTCCGGTTCCCGGCTCGGTGATCAGCTGCCGCGCGCGATCTTCGCGCACCTGCTGGCGCTCGCGCTGATCACCTGGCTGCTGCGGCGGCGCATGGTCGAATCCCTGCCTTGGCAACCGTCGGACAGCAGCCCCCGGGAGCTGCTCGCGCCGAATCTGCGGCGCGGCAGTATCTTTTTGGTCGTCTTCTATGTCACCGTCACCCTCGGCACCAATTTCTACGGATCCTTCGGCCTCTACGCGCTCGAGACCGTGGGCCATCTCGACTCGTCCCGAGCGCTGACGGCCTCGCTGCTGATGGTCCCGCTCATCGCGGTCACCGTGCTGGCGATGATGCCGCTGATGGACACCCGGGCCCGGACACCGGTTTTCGTCGCGGGCGCGGTCACGCAAACCTTGTCGTGGGCTGCGCTGCTCGTGGTGGAAACCGGCGCGCCCACGCTCGTCGCCGCCTTCATCGCCTACGGAATCGGCAATACCCTGGCCGGTGAGGCGCACTACAAGCTGTGGTGCCAGGAGAGTTTCCCGACGCGACTGCGCAGCACGGCGATCGGCCTCAGCTTCGGTCTCGCCCGCATCGCCTCCGCCATGATGCTGGTCTTCGTGCCGACACTGCTGCACCGCGGCTTCGCTGTGCTGGTGGGCATGATGGTCGTCGTCACCGCGATGTCCGGCCTCGTGGGTGTGACCTTTCGCCCGCGCGGCCGGGGCGAGAGCATCGAATCCATCGACGCGCGTCTGGAATCCGACGCTCGGTAACCGAATCTCCCTCCGCGCCTGACGGGATCGTCATTGTCGGCTGTCCGGCCAGGGGCTGGCCAGCGTGGCTCGCAGCTGTCGGGTGGCCTCGCTGCCGAGGACGCTGCCGAGTTCGGCCTCGAGAGTCGCGAGGATGCGCGTGGCGCGGGTGCGGCGGTCCGCGCCGGTCGCGGTGATGCGGACCTGTGCCGTGCGCGGGTATCCCGCGGCCTGGTCGACGGTGACCAGCCCCTCGCGGTCGAGTTGGCCAACTGCCCGATGCATGGTCTGGCGGGTCACTCCGGCCAGCCTCGCCAATTCCGCGATGCTGATCGGATCCCGACTGCGCAGGTGGCCGAGCACCAGCATGTGGGCGGGCGTTATCGGTTCCACGCCCGCGTTGGTCATGCCCTCGGTCAGTCCGTCCTGAAACCACCGGACGGCCCGTTGCAGCAGGGCCAGCAGCGAGAGTTCCGCAGCGGAGGAATCGGTTCGAGCCATTGCTTGACTGTAGGCGACCGCCTGGGAAAGACTCAGTGTCAGCATAGCTGACACTGAAGGAGCGGTAATGCCCGAGCACGATGTGGACGTCCTGATTTCCGGCGCCGGGCCGGTCGGCCTGACAGCGGCGCTACAGCTGGCGCGGTGGGGGATCACGGTGCGGATCGTGGATATCGCGGCCGGTCCGGCGACCACGAGCCGGGCGTTGAACACCCATTCGCGCACGCTGGAGATGTACGACCAGCTGGGGATTCTCGGCGATATCGCGCCGTTCGGGACACGTGTCAACGCCTTCGTCCGGCACCTCGAGCACGGCCCGGTGCGCCTCGAGTACGAATACGACGGCCTGGCAACGCGATTCCCGTACATGTTCATGGTCGACCAGGTCATCACCGAGCGGGTGCTGCGTGCTCACGCGGCCGTGGCCGGGGCGCGGGTGGAGTGGAATACCGGGCTGCGCTCGTTCACCCAGGACGGCGCAGGTGTCGACGCGGTCCTCGAGCACGCCGACGGACGCGCCGAATCGGTTCGGGCGCGGTATCTCTGGGGCTGCGACGGCGGGCATTCCCTGGTGCGCAAGACGATCGGGTTGCCACTGCAGGGCGAATCCGCCTACACCTGGCTGATCGCGGACGCCATCGTGGACACCCCGCTCGCGCGCGACGCCCTGCACTGGATGTTCCCGCCCGGCGGGCTGGTGATGCTGTTCCCCTTCCCCGATCCGCACAAATGGCGGCTCCTCGACACCACAGGGGAGGGTGATCCGCGCGATCTGGCGGGGATCGGGGCCCGGTTCGCGGAAAAGATCACCCTGGCCACCGGCCGCGCCACCGCCGTGCACACACCGACATGGGCGTCGGCATTCACCATTCAGCAGCGGGCCGTGCCCGGCATGCACGTCGGCCGGGTCTTCGTCTCCGGCGATGCGGCCCATGTCCATTCGCCCGCCTCCGGCCAGGGCATGAACATCAGCATGCAGGACGCGGTCAACCTCGCCTGGAAGCTGGCCATGGTGCTGAACGGCGACGCGGCTGCGGAGCTGCTGGAAACCTATGACATCGAACGGGTTCCGGTCGGGCAGGCCCTGCTCGCATCGACCGGTGAGGTCATGGAGATCGCGATGTTCCCCGAAACCGCCGAGGATTCGCGCGATTCCGACTTCGACTTCCTGCGCGGGCTGGTGCGCGGCATGTCCGGTCTCGCCCTCGAATACCGCGACAGCCCGCTCACCCTGCCGAATCCAGACGGTGCCGGTCCACGGCCCGGACAGCGGCTGACACAGATCGACGCGGCGCAGGCCGACAGCCCCGGCTGGACGAGACTGCGTGCGGCACTGCGTGATCCGGCCTGGCATCTGCTCGTTTTCGGCCCTGCCGCACCCGACGCCGCTCCTGGCTGGATGCGCGTGCACGCGATCATGTCGGACCGGCAGGCCGATCCGGCCGCCATCCACGATCCCGACCGACAGGTCGGTCGAACGCTCGCTGCCGGGCCGGGCGACTGGATCCTCGTTCGACCGGACGGGTACCTCGCGGCCCGGGGGAGCGGCTTCGAGGCCGGCACTGCCGAGCAAGTGTTCAGGCAGCTTCCGCATATGGTTCGCCGGCCCTGAAGGGTCTTGAATTTTACCTAGTGGTAAGTAAAACTCATGGTGCGAGCGCGGGGGGTTTCGCGACGGATTCCGCTCGCGCTCATCCGAATCCACAATCAGTGAGCAAGAAGGCTTTTCATGACCAGTTCGTCCGATCATCGCGCGCCACAGGGCTATGGGCCTGCGACGCCGCAGCCCGTCACCGGCTATCCGCCCCCGTGGCCGCCGCAGCCACCGAGGCGACACCGGAGGTGGCTGGGTGGGGTCGGCGGCCTGGTCGGCGTGGTGCTGTCGATCATCGTCGTGTATGGCTGGCAGCACGTCACCGATCATGGCCATGTTCGAGACGGCGGCCGTGATCCGCTACGGAAGGTGTCCGCCGGTGACTGTGTGAAGGTCAGCGGCGGGCCCGCCACGGTCGACGTGACGACGGTGTCCTGTGACGACCCGACGACGATATACCGCGTCGGCGTAGTGCTGAAGGATCCTGCTGGCGGCTCGTGTCCCGGCACCGATTACGACACCGTGCGCTCCATCGGCGGCATGCGCAACACCACCCTGTGCCTGGAATTGCAGGTGCGCGAGGGCGAATGCGTGGCCCAGAACAGCCTCGACAACTCGGCGCAGCCGGTCGACTGCGGCACTGCCGCGGCCCAGAGTGGGCACCAGGCGCAACTGACCTATTTCAAGATCGGCCGAATCATCAAGGGCTCCACCGACCCGACCGCGTGCGGCGACGCGACCGACGCCCACAACGCGGTCGTCTACCCGAAACCCGACCCGACAATTCTGTGCCTGGTCGATCCCGGCGAGTGAATCGCGGCAGCGGACGGGCTATCGCCCTGATGTTCTGTGGTGTAGCCCAATTGCACGTCTGGACCGACTACCTCAGCGGTCCCGATTGCCCTCCCTCGCGGCCAGAACGCTCGAATCGAGGCACTCATCGACACTCTCATGGTGTAGCCAAGCCCCGCGCCCGCTCTGCAGTCGTCGCTTCGCATCCCAGGCATTGCTCGGTAATCCGTAGGGTGTCCGGCACGTCGAGGCACGGCCGATGCGCCATCATGTGCTACCGCGAGTATGAGGTTCCCCGCTCGGCTGGAGAGCGCTCCGTGAAAGCGGGGCGAACCTCCATCATCGAGGTCACGACCACCGAGGACGCGATCGGCCGCGCCACCGAGTTCCTGGAACTGCACAAGCAACACTGGCCCGGCTGGAACGGCGCCAGCGAGATCCGCCAGATCTACGGCGCCTGACCTGATCCCTTCTTCAACGTTCGGCCCGCCCCGCAACAATCGGGGCGGGCCGATGGCATTCCCAAGGCCCGCAACCGTTGCCCCAGTCGCCCCTACAGCCGTGCGGTGTGTCGGCCAGGTTCCTTCTGCTGTAAGGCTTCTCGACGGTGTGGACCGCTGAGCGGACCGCTGTTCGATTGTCGTGAGGCTCTGGTGCGCGAGGCGTTTCGCCGAGCACGCCTTCGATGACGCCTACGGCGGCCTCCCGCGCGGCACCCAATAGTTCACCAGGTGGTGGGGGAACCGGCGGGCAGAAGCCCAGACTCCCGCCCGCCCGGCCGGCGTGCGGATCAGGGAGTCAGTGCTGATCGCTCGGACTGGGTGAACATGGTGACGCCGCCGGTGGCGAAGTTTCGGACATCGCGTCCGGCGGCCTTCATCTCGGCCGAGGTCAATGCCCGCTCGAGTGCTTCGGCCGTTGGGAAATGCAGGCTTGCCACCATGTAGTACGGCGGTTCTCCGCTGCCGAGCGGGGAGCAGTTGCCCCAGGTGAATGCGGAGAGGCCGGGGATCTTCCGAGCCAGCGGGACATGGGTTTCGGCGTAGTGAGCGTCGAAGGCCGCGGGATCCGCCGGGCGGCCGTAGCAGATGGCGATGCGGTAGGTCATGACTTCGCCACCAGGGTGAGTACGTCGTAGGTCGCGACGGGTTCGGCGTTCTGATTCGTCACCACGGTGTCCCAGCGGACTTCACCGTAGTCGGCGGTGGCCCGGGGCGTAATGGCCTTCGCGGTGAGGGTCACGGTGAGGATGTCGTCGGCCTTGACGGGGGTGAGGAATCGGAGGTTGTCGACGCCGAAATTGGCGAGGACGGGGCCCGGCGCGGGGTCCACGAACAGCCCGGCCGCGAGCGAGACGACCAGGTAGCCGTGGGCGACGATACCGCCGAAGAGTGGATTGGCCGCCGCGGCAACGGGATCGGTGTGGGCGTAGAACGTGTCGCCGGTGAACTCCGCGAAGTGCGCGATGTCCGCGCCCGTGACCTGCCGCGGACCGCCCACGATGGTGTCACCGATGGCCAACTCCGCGAGGCTCTTCCGGAACGGATGCACCGCGCCGATGTGCCGGGTGGCGCCGCTGATCCACTGCCCGGTAATTGCGGCGAGCTTGTCCGGTGACGCCTGTACGGCCGTGCGCTGCATGTGGTGGAGTACGCCGCGGACACCGCCCAGCTCTTCACCGCCCCCGGCCCGGCCGGGTCCTCCGTGCACGAGCACCGGTAGCGGGGATCCGTGGCCGGTCGACTCCTTCGCGTCCTCGGTGTCGAGAACCAGGACGCGGCCGTGGAACGGGGCCAGGCCCAGTACGATCTCGCGCGCCAGCGCCGCGTCGGCGGTGACCAGGGACGCGACCAGACTGCCCTGTCCGCGCGCCGTCAGGTCGATCACCTCGGCGGCATCGCGGTAGCCGATGACCGTCGCCACTGGACCGAACGGCTCGATCTCATGCGGTTCGCAGGCGCTGTTGTCCTTGCAGCGCAACAGAATGGGGGACAGGAACGCGCCGGGACCGTCCGGCGTCTGCGCTCGACCGACCACGATGTCACTGCTCGCGGCAAGTGCCTGCACTGCCTTCAGCACCTCGTCGCGCTGCCGCACGCTGGCCAGGGCGCCCATCGTGACGCCCTCGTCTCCGGGCGCGCCCACGACAACCTTGTCCAACCGCTTCCGGGCGGCGTCGATCACCGCGTCGACCATGTTTTCCGGAACGAACGCGCGGCGGATGGCCGTGCACTTCTGTCCCGCCTTCGCGGTCATCTCGGTAACCAGTTGGCGCACATACAGATCGAACTCCGCAGAGCCAGGGGCCACGTCGGTGCCGAGGATCGAGGCGTTGAGCGAATCGGCTTCCGCGGTGAAACGGGTGCCGTTGGCCACCACCGCGGGGTGGGTCCGCAGCAGAGCCGCGGTCTGCGCGGAGCCGGTGAACAAGACGGAATCCTGCCCGCCCAGCTGATCCAGCAGGTCGCCCGTACTGCCACACACGAGCTGCACCGAACCTTCCGGCAGCAGGCCGGATTCGATGATGTGGCGGAAGACGGCTTCGGTCAGATACGCCGTCTGTGACGCGGGCTTCACGATGGTCGGCACACCCGCGATGAACGCCGGAGCCAGCTTCTCGAGGAAACCCCAGACCGGGAAGTTGAAGGCATTGATCTGCACCGCCACGCCCGGGCGGGTGGTGAAGATGTGCTGGGCGACGAAGGTGCCGCGCTTGCCGAGCTGCTCTACCCCACCATCGAGATACACGGTGCCATTGGGCAATTCGCGCTTGGCCCGGCTCGCGTAGCTGAGCAGGGTGCCCGCGCCGCCGTCGATGTCGATGGCCGAGTCCCGGTCGGTGGCGCCGGTGGCCCGCGACACCGCGTAGAACTCGTCCTTGTGCGCCAGGATGGACTGCCCGAGCGCCTTCAGCAGCCCCGCGCGCTCGTGGAAGGTCAGCTCCGCCAGCGCGGGCCCCCCGACCGTGCGCGCGTGGTTCACCGCTGCGGCGAAGTCGACGCCGGTCGAGGAGACCCGCGCGACCTCGGTGCCGTCCACGGCGCTGAGGATCGACTGGCCCGCATCCGGCGGGGTGTGCCACCGCCCGCTCACATAACTCTGCAAAAACCTGCTCACAACAACTCCGATCTACCGTCCATTCGGTCGGTAATTACGATCGCGCGCAGCCCTCGCCCGTGTCAAGGAACCACGACCGGTCAGTGCGTGCGCAGGCCCTCGAAGGTCATGTGGACCACGGCGTCGGCGAGCTGGTCCACAGAGGTGCCCCCCCGCGGGCTGTACCACTCGATGAGGGAGTTGACCATGCCGAACAGCAGGCGGCTGATCAACGCGGGATCGATGTCCGGGCGCAGATCGCCCTCGGAAACGGCCTCGCTGACCAGTCGCGCGACCACATCGTCGAATTCGCGGCGGCGGGCGAGCGCGCGGCGTTCGACGGGGCTGTTGCCACGCACCCGCAGCAGCAATGTCACATACGGCAGCTCGGTGGCCAGCACCTGGACGCTGCGGCGCACCAGATGCTCGAGGCGGTCGATGTAGGGGCCCGAGGTGACCTCGGGTTCGGTGGTAACCGCGAACAGCCCGTTGAGTGCGCGCCCGAGCGCCAGCTCCAGCAGCTCCTCTTTTCCGGAGACGTGGTGGTAGATGGAGGATTTCGTGATTCCGAGCCGCTGCGCCAGGGTCTCCATGCTGGTGCCGTCGTAGCCCTTCTCGTTGAAAACCTTGACGGCGACCGACAGCAGGGAGTCGAGGTCGTAGCCGGGCCGGCCGGGGCCGGACCTGCGGGTGACGCGCGGAGAAGCCATCCGACCATCTTCCCAGTACCCGGCGAGCATGTCGCGCAGACCCGCGCGGGGGTTGATTACCAACCGAACATTCGGTAATTATGGAAGCGAGGACAGGAGTGTGAGGATGCGCGAGGTCTTTCTGGTGGACGGGGCGCGAACGCCCCAGGGCCGCTACGGCGGCGCTCTGGCCGAGGTCCGGCCCGATGACATGGCGGCGCTGGTGGCCGGGTTGCCGGATTCGTTGACGGGATTCACGGTCAACCAGTTGTGCGCGAGCGGATCGACAGCCGTCGCGACCGCCGCCGCCATGATTCGCGAAGGCGCGCGCCGTGGACTCGCGACCCTCTGCGTGGGTGTCGGACAGGGTGTGGCGATGCTGGTGGAGGTCCCGTGAGCCGCCCGTTCTCCACCCTCGATGTCACCGAGTCCGACGACCGCATGGTGGTGGTCCTGGATCGGCCGGAACGGCGCAATGCCATCGACGCCGTAATGATCTCCGAGCTGCACCGGGTCTGCGAGCGGCTGGAGCGCACGCCGAAACCATTGGTGCTCACCGGTCGTGGTGACCATTTCGCCGGTGGCGCCGATATCGCCGAATTGCGTGACCGGGGATTGAACGAAGCGCTGGCCGGGATCAACCGCACCCTGTTCGACAGGGTGGCGCGGCTGCCGCTCCCGACGATCGCCGCCGTGAGCGGTTACGCCTTCGGTGGCGGCGCCGAACTGGCCTATGCCTGCGACATCCGGATCGCCACGCCGACGGCCGTTTTCGCGAATCCGGAGCCAGGTCTGGGCATCATGGCCGCGGCGGGCGCCGGTTATCGGCTGGCGGAGCTGGTCGGCGCCTCGATCGCCAAGCAGGTCCTGCTCGGCGGTGCGCGGCTGGATGCCGACCGCGCACTGCGGTGCGGGCTGGTGCTCGACGTCGTCCCGGCGGGGACACACCTCACCGCCGCACACGAACTCCTCGACCACATCGTGCGCCAGTCACCGCTGGCCTTGCGGCTGACCAAGCTGGTCGCCGACGGCTCCCGCGCCGATGACATCGCCCAAGCGGTGCTGTTCGACAGCGCCGAGAAACACGAGCGGATGACCGCATTCCTGGAGAAGAGGACACGATGACCGACACTGCGGTAGCCCTGCGGATCGGGGTGATCGGCGGAGGACGGATGGGCGCGGGCATCGCCCAGTCCTTCGCCGCCCTCGGCAGCGATGTCACCGTCCTCGAATCAGGCGATCTCGCCGCAACACGGCAGCGTATTCGCAATGGCCTGTCTGCGGCAGCGGAACGAAATGCGCTGGGCGGCAGTGATATCGACACGATCATGGGGAGAGTCACCCTGGCTGCGGCGATCGCCGAGCTGCCCACCGATTCGGACCTGGTGATCGAAGCGGTGCCGGAGAATCCGCGGCTGAAGGCCGACGTGCTGACTGCGGCAGAGCGGGCGGTCGGGCCGGACACCGTGCTCGCCTCCAACACCAGTTCGCTGTCCATCACGGAACTGGGTGCGGTGCTGAAGGACCCGAGCCGCTTCTTGGGCATGCACTTCTTCAATCCCGTTCCCGCGTCGAAACTTGTCGAGGTGGTGCGCGCCCCCGGCACCGCCCCCGGCGTCACGGAGCGAGTGCGCGGCTGGGTTGCCGCGCTCGGCAAGGCCGAGGTGCTGGTCAACGACGCCCCGGGCTTCGCGACCAGCCGTCTCGGGGTGTGTCTGGGGCTGGAGGCCATCCGCATGCTCGAGGACGGTGTCGCGGACGCCGAATCCATCGACCGGGCAATGGAACTGGGCTACCGGCATGCGATGGGTCCGCTGCGGTCGACCGATCTGGTCGGGCTCGACGTCCGGCTCGCGATCGCCGAACACCTCGCCGCCACACTGGGACCCCGCTTCGAACCCCCACAGCTGCTGCGCGACAAGGTCGCCCGGGGCGAGCTCGGGCGCAAAACCGGACGCGGGTTCTACGACTGGAACGGCGGAACGAAAGGAACGACTCGATGACCACCGCAACCATGGAACTGAGTGATGGTCTGGCCGTCCTCACGCTGGCGCGGCCCGCGGCATCCAACGCGCTGGACCGCGCCCTCAAAGAGGGACTGCTCGACGCCCTGCGATCCCTCGCTGCCGACGACAGCGTCCGGGCGGTCCTGCTGCGTGCGGAGGGCCGGAACTTCTGCGTCGGACAGGATCTCGCCGAGCACGTGACCGCCCTGGACACCGACGCGGCCACTGCCATGGCGACCGTCCGGGAACACTACAACCCCCTGATCACCGCGTTGGCGGGAATCCAGGTGCCGGTGGTCGTCGCGATCCAGGGCGCCTGTGTCGGTGCGGGACTCGGCATCGCGCTCGCGGGCGATATCCGGATCAGCGGCCGGTCGTCGACCTTCGCCACCGCGTTCACCGGCATCGGCCTGGCCAGCGATTCGGGCCTGAGCCACAGCTTGGCACGTGCTCTCGGCACCGCGCGCGCCGCAGGGCTCATGCTGCTCGGCGATCGGATCAACGCCGCCCGGGCCCTGGAATGGGGACTGGTGCATCGGGTCGTCGACGACTCCGAATTGGACACCGCGGCACGCGAACTCGCGGCCCGCCTGGCCGCAGGACCGACCGCCGCCTACCGAGAGGTGAAGGCGCTGCTGGAGCGGTCGGACGCCGATCTGGCCGAAACGCTGGAACACGAAGCCAACGCCCAGCAGCGGCTCGGCGCGAGCGCCGACCATCGCGCCGCGGTCACTGCCTTCCTGTCCAAGACAACCCCGGTCTTCACCGGTCACTGAAGGGTTCGGTCATGAACACCCCTGTCTCCGACGATCTGCAGGCGGGATTCGACGCCACACTCGCCGCCGATCAGCGCATCGAGCCGCGCGACTGGATGCCGGACGCCTACCGCGCCACCCTGATTCGGCAGATCGCCCAGCACGCCCACTCCGAGATCATCGGCATGCAGCCCGAAGGCAACTGGCTCACCCGCGCGCCCTCGCTGCGCCGCAAGGCGATCCTGCTGGCCAAGGTCCAGGACGAGGCCGGGCACGGTCTGTACCTGTACTCGGCGGCGGAAACCCTGGGCGCGGACCGCGGCGACCTCACCGACAAGCTGCTGTCCGGCCGGCAGAAATACTCCTCGATCTTCAACTATCCGACCCTGACCTTCGCCGATGTCGGGGTCGTCGGGTGGCTGGTGGACGGCGCGGCGATCTGCAACCAGGTTCCGCTGTGCCGCAGCTCGTTCGGTCCCTACGCGCGCGCGATGATCCGGGTCTGCAAGGAGGAGTCGTTCCATCAGCGTCAGGGCTACGAGCTGCTCATGACCATGATGCGCGGCACCGACGCCCAGCGGGCCATGGTGCAGGAGTCCGTCGACCGGTGGTGGTGGCCGGCACTGATGATGTTCGGCCCGCCCGACGACGCCTCGCCCAACACCGCGCAGTCCATGCGCTGGCGGATCAAACGCCACACCAATGACGAACTGCGGCAGCGATTCGTCGACATGACGGTTCCGCAGGCCGCGACGCTGGGTGTCACCCTGCCCGATCCGGAGCTGGCATGGAACGCCGACCGCGGCGCCCACGATTTCGGCGAACCCGACTGGGCGGAGTTCGCGCAGGTCGTCGCGGGCAACGGCGCCTGCAACACAGAGCGGATCGCGGTCCGGCGCGCCGCACACGACAACGGTGCGTGGGTGCGCGAAGCAGCCGCGGCATTCGCCCACCGCAACGGAAGTCAGGAGGCATGACCATGACCGCTACTCGTTCGGAATGGCCGCTGTACGAGGTGTTCGTACGCGGCAAGCGCGGACTCAACCACGTGCACGTGGGTTCGCTGCACGCCGCCGACGACGAGATGGCACTGCGACACGCCCGCGACGTCTACACCCGCCGCAACGAGGGCGTGAGCGTCTGGGTGGTGCCCTCGCACGCCATCGCCGCATCCAGCCCGGCCGAGAAGGATCCCTTCTTCGCGCCCAACCGCGACAAGGTCTACCGCCACCCGACCTTCTACGAGATCCCCGATACCGTTCCCCACATGTGAGGCGCCGCCATGATCGACCACGACAATCCCTTCGACGGTCTGGCCGCCGCCGAGGACGACGGCCGCTGGGCCTTCGGGACCAGCTTCGACGACCCCCTGGCCGGGGTGGACACGACCGTGCCTGCGGACGCGGACGCCTCGGCGCTGGCGCGGTACTGCCTCATGCTCGCCGACGATGCTCTGATCAGCGCCCAGAGACTGACCGAATTGGTCACGCACGCACCAGAATTGGAGGAGGAGATCGCGCTGGCCAATATCGGCCTGGACCTGCTCGGGCAGGCACGGCTGCTGCTGGCCCGCGCCGCGGCCGCCGATCCCGTAGTCGTGCCGTACCTCTCGGATACCTCACCCATTCCACCCGAGGACGCGCTGGCGTTCTTCCGTACCGACGCGGAATTCCGCAACGTGCGCCTGTGCGAACTCGACAATGGCGACTTCGCGCAGGCGGTCACCAGGCTGCTCGTCTTCTCGACCTGGCGGCTGGCGGTTCTCGCGCGTCTGCGGGACTCCCGGGATCCGGTGCTGTCGGCAGTGGCGCACAAGGGGGTCAAGGAATTGACCTACCACCGTGATTACGCGGCCCGATGGGCGGTTGTGCTCGGCGCGGGGACCGACGAGTCGCACGGCCGGTTGGTCCGGGCGCTCGACCAGGTCTGGCCCTTCGTTCCAGAACTGTTCAGCACCTCCGCGGACGAGGCGGCGCTCGCGGCGACCGGGGTGGCCGTGGACCCGGCACAGGTGCGCACCGAGGTCGAGGAGACGCTCAGCACGATTCTCCGGGCTGCGGAAACGACTGCACCCGAGCGGGTTTCGGCCGCCACTGTCGCCGGACGCGCCGGACGCGACGGCCTGCACACCGAAGCGCTGGGGCTGATCCTGGCCGAGATGCAGAGCGTGGCCCGCGCCCATCCGGAAGCGTCATGGTGACGGCGGCCTCCACCGTCGAGGAAGATCGTGCTCGGGCGGTAGCCGCAGCGGTCGCGGACCCGGAGATGCCGATGCTCACCATCGCCGACCTCGGCGTCCTACGCGACGTGCGGGTCGAACCCGAGGGCGTGGTCGTCGTGACCATCACCCCCACCTACTCGGGGTGCCCAGCCATGGCGACCATTCGAGCCGACATCGAATACGACCTGTGCACACACGGTTTCGCGGCCGTGCGGGTGGACACCGTGCTGTCGCCGCCGTGGAGTAGCGACTGGATCACCCCCGACGGGCGGCGCAAGCTGCGCGAACACGGATACTCCCCGCCGGGCCCGGCGCCGGCGCGAACCGGCGGGCCCATCCCGCTCACCCTGACCTCGCCGCCGCGCGCCGTGCGCTGCCCGTACTGCGGCTCGGCCGCGACCGAACTCGTCTCGCCGTTCTCGGCCACCGCGTGCAAGGCGCTGTATCGCTGCCGCGACTGTCTCGAACCGTTCGATCATGTGAAGGAGATCTGAGGTGACCACGACCACGGCACCCACCACCGGCCGATCCCGCGCATTCCATACGCTCGAGGTCGCGGCCGTGCAGCGCCTGTGCGACGACGCCGTCGCCGTGACCTTCGCCGTGCCCGATCGGCTCGCCGACGAATTCCGTTTCCGGCCGGGGCAATTCCTCACACTGCGGCGGACGGTGGACGGCGTCGAGCAGCGGCGATCGTATTCGATCTGCGCTGCGCAAGGCGCGGCGCCCCGGGTCGGAGTGCGGGAGGTATCCGGCGGCCTGTTCTCGAACTGGCTGGTCCACGAGGTCGCGCCGGGCGATCGCGTGGAGGTGCAGCCCCCGTCCGGCAGCTTCGTCGCCGACACGTCCAGCGCCGGACGGCATCTGCTGGTGGGCGCCGGGTCCGGCATCACTCCGCTGCTGTCGATCGCCGCCTCGCTGCTCGCCAACCCCGACAGTCGGGTGACGCTGCTGTACGGCAACCGGCGCACCCGCTCGGTGATGTTCGCCGACGAGCTCGCCGACCTGAAAGACGCCTACAGCGAACGCTTCTCGCTCATCCACGTGCTCTCCCGCGAACCACGCGACGTCGAATTGTTCAGCGGTCGGCTGGATGCCGGCCGGCTGCGCGAGATCCTCACGGAGCTGGTCGATGTCGAGGGCATCGATCACGCGTGGATCTGCGGGCCGCACGGCTTGGTGGACGACACCGTCACCGTCCTCGCTGAGTTCGGGATGGCCGCCGATCGCGTCCACCGGGAGCTGTTCTATGTCGGCGACACTCCGCCGCCGCCGGAGACGCATCGCGAACCGGGGACGACCGGGCCGAGCAGCCGGGTCACCATCACTCTCGACGGCCGCTCGACCACCGCCGACCTGCCGCGGGACCGCACGATTCTGGATGCCGCCGAACAGGTGCGCTCCGATCTGCCCTTCGCGTGCAAGGGTGGCGTGTGCGGCACCTGCCGCGCCAAGATCACCGACGGGTCGGCGGACCTACGGCGCAACTACGCCCTCGAGGACAGCGAAATCGCGGCGGGCTTCGTGCTCACCTGCCAGAGCTACCCGACCACCGACACCCTCACCGTCGACTTCGACGCCTGATCCAGCACACCGACAGGACATTCCCTTGAGCACCGTCGCTCCCACTCCCGCCACGGTTCCCGCCGACGATATCGAATTCGCCTCTCGCGACCGCATCGCCGCACTCCAACTCGAACGGCTGCGCTGGTCTCTGTGGCACGCCTACGACCATGTTCCCCACTACCGCACCGCGTTCGACGCGGTGGGCGTGCACCCGTCGGATCTGAGAGAACTGTCCGACCTCGCGAAATTCCCGTTCACCACCAAGGCCGATCTGCGGGCCAACTATCCCTTCGGGATGTTCGCCGTTCCGCGCGAACAGGTTTCGCGTATCCACGCCTCCTCCGGCACCACCGGGCAGCCCACGGTCGTCGGCTACACCGCCAATGATCTCGGGCACTGGGCCGACCTCATCGCCCGCAGCTTGCACGCGGCAGGAGTGCGCTCCAGCGACGTGGTGCACATCGCCTACGGCTACGGGCTGTTCACCGGGGGACTCGGCGCCCACTACGGCGCGGAACGGCTGGGCTGCACCGTGATTCCCATGTCGGGTGGTATGACCGAGCGCCAGGTGCAGCTGATCCAGGACTTCGAACCCGACGCCATCATGGTGACGCCGTCCTACATGTTGACCCTGCTGGACGCCATGACCCGCCAGGGCATCGACCCGGCGTCGACCTCGTTGCGGGTCGGCGTGTTCGGGGCCGAGCCGTGGACCGAGGCCATGCGCCGCGAACTCGAATCGCAACTGGCCATCGACGCCCTCGACATCTACGGGCTGTCGGAGGTCATCGGACCCGGCGTCGCCATGGAATGCGCGGAAACCAAAGACGGACTGCACATCTGGGAAGACCACTTCTACCCCGAGATCATCGACCCCGAGACCGGGCAGGTACTGCCCGACGGGGCCGAAGGCGAGCTCGTGTTCACCTCCCTGACCAAGGAGGCGTTCCCGGTCATTCGCTACCGCACCCGCGATCTCACCCGCCTGCTGCCCGGCACGGCCCGCACCATGCGCAGAATGCAGAAGATCACCGGCCGCAGCGACGACATGATCATCCTGCGCGGCGTGAACCTGTTCCCCACCCAGATCGAGGAAATCGTCCTCACCGTGCCCGGCCTCGCCCCCCAATTCGAATGCGTGCTGGACAAACCCGGCCGGATGGACCGGCTGACCGTGCGAGCCGAAGCCCGCCCGGACGCCACCGCCGCGGATCGCGAGGCAGCGTCCGCGACCTTGATCCATCTGGTCAAACAGCGGATCGGCGTCACCGTGAGCGTCGAGGTACTCGCGCCCGAGACCCTCGAACGGTCGTCGGGCAAGGTCCGCCGCCTGATCGACAGCCGCCCTCGCTGAACTCGTCTGAGGGAGTACACGATGAACGAACACGTCGGCGAGGATGCCACCGGAACCAACTTCGCCCGCGCCATGTTCGACGTAGATCACGCGTCGACGGACTGCGGAATTCAGTTGCTGGGCAATGGACCCGGATCGGCCACCCTCGCCATGAAGGTCACCGAGGACATGCTCAACGGCCACGCCATCACCCACGGCGGCTATGTCTTCCTGCTGGCCGACACCGCCTTCGCGGTGGCGTGCAATGGTTACGGCCGTCCCACGGTGGCCGCCGGCGCGTCGATCACCTACCTGGAACCGACGACCGCCGGCGACGAGCTGGTCGCCGAAGCCGTCGAGCGGGTCCGATACGGCCGCAATGGCATCTACGACGTCACCGTGCGTCGCGGTGACATCGTCGTGGCCGAATTCCGCGGCACCAGCCGTGAGATCCGAGCTCGGCTCGCGTCGCCCTGCTCGGCGACGCCGCGCACGCCATGACCCCGAATCTGGGTCAGGGCGCCAATCGGGCGCTCGAGGATGCGGTGACCCTCGCCGCGGTCCTCGACGAGTAATCGATCGAATGCGGCCTGGTCGAATATGATCGGTTGCGCCGCAAGCGGACTCAGTCCTTCGTGTGGCGCTCACGAATCATCGGCACCGTCGCCCAGCTGTCCTCCGGCGGCAACACTGGTGTGCGACACCGCGATCCGGCTGTCGACGAGCAGCGCGCTGCTGCGCAATCCGGATCCGGTGCTGAGCTGGAATCCGCCCCGGTAATGCACTCCGTCCCGGGTGCTTCGGCGCGAAGCACCCGGGACGGGCGAACTCATCGAACCGATTCGGTCTGTGCTGAACGGGCTACCGGAGCCGCGCCCGCCGTTCGGGCGCGTGTCGCAAATCGGGCCGCTGCCGCTCCCAGCAGGGCGGTGACCGCGAATGTCACACAGACGAACGCGAATTGGCGGCTCGGATCGGTGGTGTGCCGAGTTGTGAGGTTCAGGTAGAACGCGCCGAACGCGGCGACGCCGATCGCGCCCGCGATCTGCAGGCTGGTCATGAACACGCCGCTGATATCCGCAGCGTGCCGGGGTGTCGCGGTGGTGGTGAGATGCACGACCATGCCGCTGTAGCTGGCGCCGAGCCCCAGCCCGCCGACGGCGAGCAGCACCACCATCAGTCCGGGAGATCGGCTGTCGGCGAACAGCATCGCACTCAGTCCGAGATAGGCGAGTACCACGACCAGGCAGCCGAGGTGGGGCACCATCCGCTGACGGTCGCCGGGGACGTGCGACAGCAATCGGCCGGGCACGCCGAAGGCGACGACCCATGGAATCAGGATGAGACCGGAGAACAACGCGCTGCGGCCGAGACCGTGCTGGAGATACTGCGCGAGGGTGAACAGCAGTGCGTAATACGTTGCCGTCATGAGGGATTGGGACAGCAGACCCCAGGCGATCGAGGGCCGGGTGACCACCGACATGTCGAACAACGGCGAGCCGCCGCGGCGGGTCCGGCGCGATTCCACCGCGAGGAAGACCGCGAAGAATCCGGCGCTCGCGGCCAGGCACAACCACGTCCACAGTGGCCATCCGGCATCGCGTCCCACCGTGAGTGGCAGCACGAGCGTCAGGACGGCTGCCGACAGGACCGTGGCTCCCGGCACGTCGAGCCGCTGGGTGCGCTCGGTGGTTTGGGCGCCGGGTATCGCGAGCAGGCCGATCCCGATGACCGCCACCGCGATCGGCACGTTGATGAGAAATATCGGTCGCCAGTGCAAGCCGAAGAGATTGAACGAGCCCAGCATCCCGCCGAGCAGCTGCCCGGCCACCGCCCCTCCCGAGAGCGCGATGGCCTGCGACCCCAGTGCGCGGGTGCGTTCCGGACCCGGCGCGAACTGCAGCTGGATGCCCGTCATCACTTGGGGTACCGCGAGCGCGCCACCGATGCCCTGGAGCACTCGCATCGCGATCAGCGCAAGGGGATTGGGGGCCAGCCCGCACAACAGCGACGCGAGGCCGAAGAGCGCGACACCGGCTAGGAAGACACGCCGATAGCCAGCGAGATGCCCGAGCCTGGCCCCGAGGATCAGCAAGGTCGCAGAGGCCAGCAGATATCCGCCGATGACCAACTCCAGTTGCGCGCTGGAGGCGCCCAGATCGTCGCGAATCGACGGCAGCGCCACATTCACGATCGTGGCGTCGGCCTGGTACATGAACGACATGCTGAGCATTGCGGCCAGGCCCCACCGAGCCCCGAGTTCCAGTTTTGGCACAGTTTCACTCCGAAGATCGAATGATCCTCCGCACGAGGAGAATTCACGGATGGGCGGCATGGCCGAACGGTGACGGCGGCCGTTCGATCGGCGAGCCTGATGCCATTCGAACCGCCGGCCCGTTCCGGCTCGCCTCCTCATCCTGTCTGTGCCACCGGGCCGTCGCTGGCGGGTATCAGCCACAGCGCTCGAGTGCTGCCGACGTCCGGCGTGGCGTGCATTTCCTCTGGGAAGCGGTTGCGGCGGATCGGGAACCAGAAGGTAGCCCGTCGTGAGCGACCGGGCGGGATCTGATCGAGCCGCCCCGGTTACGCCCGCTCGGAGGGGACCGGGCGATGGCCGAGCGCAGGTGGGTGGACTCGAAATTGTCGACGGGCAGGGCCAGTTGCTCGAGGACCAGGCCGTTGCCGAGGGTGAGCAGGTCCGCGGCGTCGGGTTCGGGATAGGCGGATCCGGCCCCGCCGGAACGAGCACCGATGAGGAGGACGACATTGCCATGAGGGTGGCCTGCATGAGAGCCACCGGGCCCGCGCCGTTGGCGTCGGGGGCTGCTGCTGGGTGATGACGTGTTGGTCAGTAGTGCAGCGGCTTCGAGAGCCGATGTCTGTACGGCCATCGGCGGGACCGAGAACGTGGCGAATCTACGCTGACCCGCTCCTGCCGTGGAACGGACCCGCGATCACTGACGGCAGAGGGTGGGCGTCACGGTCAGGCGGTCCGTTCATCGAGTCGGACCGTGATGGTATCGCCAGGCGACTTGCCCAGGGCCCGAAGGAGATCCGCCTTCACCGGCAGCTTGTGGGTTCCGTCGCCGAGCGCCATGAATGAGCTGCGGAACGGTTTGCCGTCCATGGTGCCGCGTACTTTTACCGAGCTGCGGGTGCCGAAGTATTCCGCCGAGCCGGGCATGACGACATATGTCCAGCCGCCCGGGGCGGGGCTGCGCTGCAGAACCGCGCTGAACTCGACATCGAGAGGGCCTTGCCTGTGGGGTGTTGCCGTCATGGTCTGTCCTTTCCGCGCTCGATCAGGCGTCAATGGATGAGGCCGAGGACAGCCCCCAGCAACGCCAGTTTGAGCAGCCAGTCACCTGCGTGCATGCCGGCAGTGACAGGCGCGACACGCTCCCACATGATCGACCCGGTCAGCAGGATGACTGGCAGGCCGATCCACAGCATGACCGCGAGCAGCAGACCTCCGGATACCGACTGCATGCCCGAGCGAGCTGCGACCCAATGGAACACGCCCGCCAGGACAACTGTCCGCAGCAGTTCGCATACCACTTTCCAGGGTGCGGGCCGTCCGCCACGATCCAATGCCGCGGCGCCGAGCACCCGCCGCTCCAGCGGAGTGACGACTGTGTAGTAGACGGAACTGGCTACAAATGCCGCCAACGCGGCTACCGCGATTCCGACGACGAGCATCCGAACTCCTCTATTTTAGTACCTATTCGTACAGTATTCATGCATTTTTGAACTGTCAAGTACTAAAATGTCGTCATGTCGAGTACGCGCGGACGGGGCCGTCCCCGAGGAAGTAGTGGTGCGGAGTTGTTGAGCATCGCTCGAAACGAGTTCGTCACACATGGGTTCGATAGAGCGACCATGGACGCCGTTGCGGCGCATTCGGGCGTGTCCAAGCAGACGCTGTACCGGACCTACCGATCCAAGGACCTGCTCTTCGCGGCTGTGGTCCGCGACTGGGTGGATCGGGGGCACGACGCGTTGCGCCCGCACGCCCTCGCCCTGCTGGACTCGACCGATCTCGTCGAGGGCCTCTATCGGCTGGCCACTGTGCTGCAGGCGGGAATCCTCAGTGCCGGGGTGATGCAGATGCGCACCTTGGTCGCCGCCCAGGCGGCATCCTTTCCCGACGTCGCTCGGGACTATGTCGCCCGGAGCTGGGACCGCAATATCAACACACTTGCCGAGGTGCTCGCCGAGCTCACCGAGCGCGGCGAGTTGCGCCTCGAACACCCGCGCATCGCGGCCGAGCAGTTCGTGTGGCTGGCGATCGGCGCACCGCTCAACCGGCTTTCGTTGTGTGGCGACCGGATTCACGACGACGACCTTTCGCTCGTCGCCCGAGAGGCAGTCGCCACCTTCCTCGGTCGCTACCGAACAGAGCCACCGCGAGGGCTGCCTCGGCCGTAGCGGGACACGATTTTGCCTCGGATCAACGAGACGAATCCAACCCGTATCGTCTCCTGGTCCCGCCCTTGACCGTGGTGGGGGCCGCACCTCTGCTCCATCAACCCACACGCCTGTGCATGTGGCTCGGGTTGCTCATCACGGCCGTCGGCATCGCATCGGCCGCCCGCCAGGGCTGATGTGCCGGAACCGTTTCCACCCTTGCCCCACCCTCGGATGGAGCCGGTCGGCGAGCGAGATCGGCAGACTTCGATTCCGGGTTGATCGACAGTCATCGGAGGTGTGGGATGGAATTTCGCCGGATCCGGCTCATCGGCGCGGTGTCGGCGGCCGTGCTCGTCGCGGCGGGGTGCACCGCACGCACGCCGGGTGCGAGCGGGCCTGAGGAGTTGCACTGGAGTGCCTGCCCGCCGGGGACGCCGAATGCCGAAGGCGTTGCCGCACAGCGTGATCCGGCGCAACAGTGCGCGACCTTGACGGTACCGCGTGACTATTCGGCGGCGGGCAGGGGCACCATCACGGTGACGGTGTCGCGGATCGCAACGGCGAAGCCCGGTGCGCGAAAGGGTTTTCTGCTCGTGTCGCCGGGAGGGCCGGGCATGCCGGGGTTGGATCAGCCGGGTGTCATGCGCGGCCAGTTGCCTGCCGCGATAACCGATACCTACGACCTGGTCGGCCTCGATGACCGAGGCATCGGGAACAGCACGCCGGTGCATTGCGGGCTGAACGACGCCGATCGCGCGGCAGCCGTGGCGGGGGTGCCGTTTCCCGCGCCGGATGGCACGGTGGACGCGAATATCGCCTATGCGAAACGGGTCGCCGACACGTGCGCCCGCAATGCGGGTGACTACCTGCGCGACATCACCACGGCCAATGTCGCGCGGGATATCGACCGGTTCCGGGCAGCGCTTCGCGCACCCACGCTGTCGTATCTGGGCACCTCGTACGGCACCTACCTCGGCGCGGTGTACGCGACCCTGTTCCCGTCGCGCACCGACCGGGTGGTGCTCGACAGCGTCGTCAACCCGCTGGGCATGCAGACCTCGGCGCGCGACATGTTCAGCCGAGGAGCCCAGGATGCCTTCCCCGCGCTGGCGCGGTGGCTGGCGGCCGCGGACGCCACACTGCACCTCGGCACCGACGAATCCCAGGTCGAGGACTCCTACTACCGGACCACCGAACGACTCGACCACACGCCGATCCGATTCGGGAACGGCCGCGTCCTGGATGGCAACCGACTACGCATCCTCGTCTACGAGTGCGAGCAGAACGAGAAGCTCTATCCCTTAGTGGCCAACGCGTTCCGAATTGCGAACGGCGAGACGGCACCGGCGAGCACCGGCGCGGCGTCGAATTCGGCCGCGCTGCCGACCGAGATCCCCGACAACTTCCTGTCCGCCCAATACGCCGTCATGTGCGACGACGTGCACTGGCAACCCGATACCGGCCAGTTCCCCGGTGCCGTCGCCGCGGACAAGGCGAAGTACCCCATCGGCAACGGCTTCGGCGGCAGCCCCTGGGTCTGCAACTACTGGCACTACCCGCCGAAACAGGAACCGGTCCGGATCGGCGACAACGGCCCGGCCGATATCCTGCTGCTGCAGAACCGCTTCGACCCGTCGACTCCGTATTCCGGTGCCCGCCAAACCCTGACGGCCCTGGGCACGCGGGCCGCGATGGTGACAGTCGAAAACACCGGTCACGGAGTCGATTTCAGCGATACCTGTGTCCAGGCCGCCCTGATCTCCTTCTTCGCCGGCGGACATCTGCCCACCGACGACCCCACCTGTGGATAGGCGACGATCCCGGAAACCGAAGCCGCCTTGGTACTTCAGCATCACTTCGTGATGTAGTGCGTTGCGAGAGGGTGTGCTCGACCTGGAGTTGTGATGCCAGAGGCATACGGTGAGGCGCTGGTCGATAGGTCCGCCATGTGCGGGTGAATCTCGATGGTGCGGTCCGTGTCGTGCGCGCCGCTGGCATGCCGAGAATCCAACGAACCCCCCATCACGCCACGAACTAGCGTGGGCTCATTCGATTGCGCTCGGCCGGCCGTTGTCCGCGTGGGCCGGGGCGGTGAGTGCACCGGCGCGCGGTCCGATGACGGTCGCCGGGACAGTGCCGGGGTGCTCGGCCGGTACGTCCACGCCGATCAGCGGGTAAACGTCTGCGCCGTCGACGGTTTCGTGGTCGAGCAGCAGTGTGACCAGTCGTTGCAGCGCGTCGCGGTGGGATTCGACGAGATCGACGGCGCGGTGCTCGGCCTCACGCAGCAGACGCGATACCTCGGCGTCGATGGTCGCCTGGGTGGCTTCGGCGAACGGGCGACTGGACAGTTCCGAGCCGCCCCCGCCGAGGAACACCGATCCGCCGCGGGGGTAACCGACCGGGCCGAGCGCGGCCGAAAGACCGAATTCCCGAACCATTTTGCCGGCCAGGTCGGTGGCCTGGGCGAGGTCGTTGGCCGCCCCGGTCGAGCCCTGGCCGAACACGACCAGTTCGGCGGCTCGGCCGCCGAGCCGCACGGCGAGGGTGTCGGTGAGGTAGTTCTCGGCGTAGAGGTGGCGTTCGACCAAGGGCAGTTGTTCGGTGGTGCCCAGGGTCTGCCCGGCGGGCAAGATGGTGACCTTGGCGACCGGATCGGCGTGCGGCGACAGCGCGGCGACCAGGGCGTGCCCGCTCTCGTGGACGGCCACGGCGTATTTCTCCTCGGGGAGCAGGACATTGGAACCCTCGCGACGGCCGAGCAGGATCCGGTCGCGAGCCGCGTCGAAGTCCGCGGCGCGGATCGTGTCCCGGTCGTCGCGGACCGCGCAGATCGCCGCCTCGTTGGCGAGGTTGGCCAGGTCTGCTCCGGAGAAACCGGGGGTACCCCGGGCCACCACCTGCATGTCCGTATCCGGCCCGAGGTGCTTGCCGCGGCAATGCACCGCCAGGATCGCCGCGCGTTCGGCGAGGGTCGGCAGCGGGATGGTGACCTGCCGGTCGAAACGTCCCGGCCGTAGCAGCGCCGGATCGAGCACCTCGGGCCGGTTGGTGGCGGCCAGCACCACGATGCCCACGGCCGGGTCGAATCCGTCCATCTCCGAGAGCAATTGGTTCAGCGTCTGCTCACGTTCGTCGTTCGACACCATCGCCGAGGACCCGCCGCGGCGCGAGCCGATAGCGTCGATCTCGTCGACGAACACGATCGCCGGGGCCCGTTTACGCGCTTCGGCGAACAGATCCCGAACCCGGGCCGCACCGACTCCCACGAACATTTCCACGAAACTCGAGCCGGCGACCGACAGGAACGGGACTCCCGCTTCACCCGCCACCGCACGCGCCAGCAATGTCTTGCCGGTGCCGGGCGGACCGATCATCAAGACCCCGCGCGGCGCCACCGCGCCCGCGCGTCGATAGCGCTCCGGTGCGCGCAGGAAATCGACGACCTCGGTGATCTCTGCCTTGGCTCCGGTGTATCCGGCGACCTCGTCGAAGGTGGTCCCCGGCCGTTCGGTATCGAACACCTTCGCCTTGGATTTGCCCACCCCCATGGCGCTCCCCAACGGGCCCGCGGCGCCGCGTCCCATGCGCTGAATCCACCAGAACAGCAACACGAACGGCCCGAGGATCAGCGCCCACATCACGATCTGGGACCACACCGAGGTCTTGTTGGTCGGCGGCGGCGCGGCCGTGACGGCGACGCCGGACTTCTCCAACCGGTCCAGCAGCGCCGATCCGGCCTGGGCGGGAATCATGGTGGAGTAGTCGTGCCCGTTGGTCAGGGTCCCCGAAGCTTGGCCGGAGGTCTGGATGGTGATGGTCTTGACCTGGTGGGCGTCGACGTCGGTCAGGAACTGGCTGTAGTCCAGGCCGACCGAGGCGGGAGTCGTCGTCCGCGGTACGGGCACGAAAATCGACACGACGATCGCGATGAGCACGGCGGCGATCGGGACCAGCCACCTCTGCCACGGCGATTGCGATGAGGGCGGTGTGGTTTTCGGTGTCGGCCGATCCGGCGGGGGTGGTGCGCTGACCTGTCTGCTCACTGTCGTCTCCCGATCCGTGTGCGGCTCAGCCGAGCCGGGTGGCGATGTCCTTGGCCCACGCCTCGATCCGAGCGCGGTTGCGGAAGTCCCCGGCGCTGCTCTTGGCCATGGCCGAGGCGGGGAATCCGGTGGCCGTGCGCTCGAGGCGGCCGCCGAAGATCGCGGTGCCGCGCGCGCCGAGCCGGTCGGCGGTTCGGTGAACCGCTCTCGCGCCGAATGCCTTTCC
Source organism: Nocardia sp. NPDC101769 (assembly GCF_044766925.1). NCBI lineage: Bacteria > Bacillati > Actinomycetota > Actinomycetes > Mycobacteriales > Nocardiaceae > Nocardia > Nocardia sp. NPDC101769. The sequence goes on from NZ_JBIWMX010000034.1 coordinate 91,031, forward strand.
GTCCGTGCCGGCGTCGGTCGAGTCGTCCAGCGGGCCGCTGGCGAACAGCCACACCGGGTGCTCACGCAGCTGCCGGGTGAACCTGCGGGCGAAGTGGCGCGAATCCCGATGCCAGCGACCGGAATACAATGCGCCGCCGAGCACTACGGCCCCGAACCCGCTCAGCGAGTGCACCTCCCGCGCCGGTTTCACCGCGACCGAGATATGGTCCGCGCGCAGCGATGCGCCGATCCACTCGGCGATTTCCGCGGTGCCGCCGCGTTTCGAGCCGTAGGCGACGAGAACGGTCTCTTTGGTCATGGTCATCTCCTCGAGTTGGGCCGGTGTCCGGTGAATCCCTGCAGGATTCCGACATTTTCAGGGGGGCGGCGGGGCAGATGCGTGTCGTCGTCGTCGGTGAGCTCGTTGACGTCGTGAACTCGCATGTGCCTCATGGCAGTGCTCCTAGTCGTCGCCGGAAATCGGCTGTGTCGACTCACAACGCCGGGCGAGCTCGGCGATCCGCTCGCGGTAGCGGTCGGCCGGTAGCCGGCCCGCGAGCAGTTCGGACAGCAGGGCGTTCTCCGTCGAGAGCGCGGGCCACACGAGTCTGGAGGTGGGCCACGTGACACCCCGATCCGCGAATTCGGCGAAGCGGGCATCGCCGTTCTCCGACGTCGGCGCGGCGAAGCAGACGCCGGACCGGCCGTGACGGCGCCGTGTCGGGCGCGCCAGGCCACCGGCGGGCTCGGCGGGCCCTCGGGCCGCCCACCACAGTGGCGCCGGGAAGGCCCAAGCGGCCACGGCGAGAATATTGGTGATCATTCGAACGACCAGCCTTTCTCATGAGCGACCCACCGAGTCCCTCTGCGACCTTGCTCCCCTCCAGCATCTTCGATGTCCGCGCACGGCGGGAGGTCCAGTGGTCGTCCGTCCAGGGGACCTAAGACCGCTTCGGTCCACGTTCCCAGGCGCGCAGCGCGTCGATGAGGGTTCGGTCGTCGACTGATCGGTGTCGAGGAGCGTCGCCTCCGGCCATGGATATGACCGGCAGCAGCCCCTCGGGCATCACGGCGAACCCGGCGCTCGAGCGGTCGCTGCTGGGTACGACCCCCCTCCCTGCCACCGACCCGGCGTTGCTGCTGCCCGTTCCGCTCGTCGTGTGTAGAGCCGACGAAATACGCCGTTATCTTCTACGCCGGCGAGACCGACGCCGGAACTGACCCGACTACCGACGGATTCGTCAGGTAGGACGACCACCGAGGGCGCGGCCCAGGCGTACGCGGTCGGCGCGCTCCTGCTCCTCGAGCGCGAATTCCAATGCCGCCGCGGCGGTTCGCAGCGCGGGGATGCGGCGGTGGCGCAGACCGCGCACCCGGATCCGGGTCGCGAGTATTTCGCGGTCGATGGCCCGGACCGCGGCGGCGGCCGCCGCGTAGCGGACTCCGGCGGCCAGCGCCTCACAGTGCGCGGTCCGGGCCGCGACCAGCGCGGCGCTGCCGGTGACGGCGTCCCGGAAGTCCTGTGGCAGTAGGCAATCCGCCTGATCCGGGTACCGGACCCCGGCCAGCACCGTGGTCGACACCTCGACCCGGGCCGGGGGCGCGGCGGCCAGCTCGAGGGAACTACGGCCCCCGAGCAGGGCCGCGCGCGCGTGCCTTCGCACCGCCTCGCGGTGGGCGGACTCCCAGTCGTGACGGGCTTCGTCGCACAGCCCGGTCAGTCGCGCGGCGGCCTCGTCGAGGACGACGAGCTTGCGATCCAGCAGTGCCGCACCGCGTTCGGCGACGGCCAGTCGCTCCCGCAACCATTGGCGACCGGCTCTTCCCGGGGGGATACGCATGGTCGACACCGTCCTTCACTCCGGCTCGGCGGCGAGCCCATGGGCATCGAGCAGCTCGTCGGGCAGCATGGTCAGCGCGCCGCGCGGCAGCCGGGCCAGCACCCGCCAGGCGCGATCGAGCGAATCCTCCAGCGGGCGCGACTCATCGAAGCCCTGCCGCATCAGCTCGGCCGCGAACGCCTCCTCGACTTCGAGATGGGCGCGATCGAGATCGCCGAGCGCGTCCGGTCCGATCAGCTCGGCCAGCTCCCGCGACTGGCGGGCACGGGCGAGCACGGCCAGCAGCTGTGCGGCCAGCGGCAGATGATCGGCCCGGGTCCGGTGCGGCCCCGCGCCATTGCGCATCAGGCGCGAGAGGGAGGACAGCACATCGACGGGCGGATAGACCCCGCGCGCGTGCTGCTCGGCCGACAGGATCAGCTGGCCCTCGGTGATATAGCCGGTCAGATCGGGCACCGGGTGGGTGATATCGCCGCCCGGCATGGTCAGCACCGGCAGGATGGTCACCGAACCGGGCTGCCCGATGATCCGGCCGCAGCGCTCGTAGAGCGAGGCGAGGTCGCTGTACAGATAGCCCGGATAGGCACGGCGGCCGGGAAATTCGCCGCGAGCGGCCGACACCTCACGCAGGGCGTCGGCGTAATTGGTCATATCGGTCAGCACCACCAGCACATGCCGTCCGCTCTCGAAGGCGAGGTGCTCGGCGATGGTCAGCGCCAGGCGCGGGCTGAGCAGCCGCTCGATGACCGGATCATCGGCCAGGTTGAGCAGCAACACGAGTTCACCCGCCGCGGAACGCTCTTCGAGCGCGTCGCGGGCATAGGCGGCGTCGGCGTGGGTCAGACCCATACCGGCGAAGACGACGCAGAACGGTTCCCCGCCCGCGGTGGCCTGCGCGGCGATCTGACACGCCAGCCGCAGATGCGGCAGACCGGGCATCGAGAACACCGGCAGCTTCTGCCCGCGTACCAGGGTGGCGAGCACGTCGACCACCGACACCCCGGTGAGTACCGGGTCGGCGGGCGGATCCCGGCGCACCGGATTCAGCGGCGACCCGGTGATGGGTTCGAGTCGGCCGGGCACCGGCGGGCCGCCGTCCAGCGGTACGCCGCGGCCGTTGCACACCCGGCCGAGCCAGCCCTCGCCGACCGCGATACGCACCGGGCCGCCGGTGAATTCGAGCGCGGTGGCGGCGGGATCCACGGCGGCGGTGCCCTCCAGCACCTGCACCACCGCGAGATCACCGTCGACCTCCAGGACCAGGCCGTTGCGAATCGTGCCGTCGTCGAATCGGATGCGCACCGACTCGTCCCAGCCGACGCCCTCGACACCGGCCACCACCAGCAGCGGGCCGTGCACTTCACGAATGTCGGTGTAGCGCATCCACTGTGACGCGGTGTTCACGACAGTTCCCCCAGCCGCGCCAGCATGCGGTCGCGCAACTGCCCGGCCGCACCCGTGTCGTCGGGCCCGGACGCTTCCCGGGCGCGCACCAGCGGGCCGAAGTCCAGGCTCTCGATCCGCTCAGGAGCGACGCCGGCGGCGACGAGTTCACGGCAGCGGCCCACCACGGTCAGCACGGCGTCGACCAGGGCGGTGGTCTTGGCCATCGAGCAGCGGGCGTCATTGTCGGACAGGGCGTTCTGCTGCAGTATCGCCTCGCGCAGCAGTCGCCCGGCCAGCACCATCATGCGCTGATCGGCGGGTAGGGAGGCGGTGCCGACCAGTTCGGTGAGCGCGCTGAGCCGGTCGGATTCGGCCAGCAGCCCGACTATGCGTTCGCGCCGCTCGCCCCAGTCCGGATCGCCCGCGGCGGCGTAACTCGCGGCCACTATCTCGGCGTCGCGGGAGAACGACGCGGACCAGGAGACAGCGGGATAGTGCCGGGCGTAGGCGAGTTCGCGGTCCAGCGACCATCGGCAGCGGACGAACCGCTCGGTGTGGGTGGTGACGGGTTCGGAGACATCACCGCCGGGCGGCGACACCGCGCCCACGATCGTGACCGACCCTGACTCGCCGCCCAGCGTGGTCACCGCCCCCGCCCGCTCGTAGAAGGCGGCCAGCGCCGAGGCCAGATCGGCCGGGTAGCCCTCCTCGGCGGGCAGCGTCCCGGTGCGAGAGGCGAACTCGCGCAAGGCTTCCGCCCACCGTGAGGTCGAATCCGCCACCAGCACCACGTGATAGCCCATATCGCGGAAATGCTCGGCCACCGTGACACCGGTGTACACGCTGGCCTCCCGTGCCATCATCGGCATATTGGAGGTATTGGCGATGATGACCGTGCGATCTCCGAGCAGCCCACCGGTGCGCGGATCGGTCTGGGCGGTCAATTCGGCCACGATCTCGGCCATTTCGTTGCCGCGCTCCCCGCAACCCACGTAGACGATCACGTCGGCGTCGCACCATTTCGCGAGCTGCTGCAACAGCATGGTCTTGCCGGTGCCGAAACCGCCTGGCACGCTGACACTGCCACCGCGCAGCACCGGGAACAGCAGATCCACCGCACGCTGGCCGGTGTGCAGGGGTTCGGCGGCGGTCGAGCGGTTGCGGCACGGCCGCGGCGTCCGCACCGGCCAATAGGCGGTCAAACCGACCGGTGTGCCGCTGACGGTGGCCACGGTATCGTGCTGGCCGTAAACACCGGCGGCCGCGAGGGTTTCGACCCGGCCGCCGGCGTCGGGCGGGACAAGGATCCGGTACTCGAGCGGGCCCGCGTCTGTCACCACACCCAGGACGGTCCCCGGTTCGACGACGTCCCCGGCCGCCACGACGGGACGGAAACTCCAGCGCCGCCCGTCGATTCCCGGTGCGGCACCGGGATCCAGCCACACGCCCGCGGTTGCGAGGGGCCGCAGCAGCCCGTCGAAGACGCCGCCGAGTAGACCGGGATCCAGGTGCGCCGACAGCGGCCGGTGCGTCGGCGTGGCGGGATCGCCCGGACCCAGGCCGCCGGTGTACTCGTATGCCTGTACGGCGGCGTGCTGCTCGCCGATCGCCACGATCTCCCCGGGCACCGCCTGCGGCCCGAGCGCCATGAGGTCGTTCATGGCCATCCCGGGGAAGGCGTCCACCTCGACCAGCGGTCCGGCCACGCGGCTGATCCGGGTCCGCACCGATGTCGCGCTCATGTCCACAGTCCCGTCAATTCGGGTTCGACCGTGTCGAGCGCACGGGCGGCGATGGTACTCAGCCGCAGGTCCAGACGGCGCCCCCCGGACCGCGCGACGAATCCCCCGGCCGGATCCGCCACGATCTCGGCCTCCGGGCCGAGCAGCTGGATGGCCTTGGCGCGCAGGAGGTCTCGCAGATGCGGCCAGTCCGGTTCGACGCTCAGCCGGAGCACGGCGGCTGCGCCCTGGCACCGCCACCGGTCGTACACGTCGCGCTGGGCCGCGAGTAGCGCCGCCCGCTCTTCGCGGCGCAGGCGCCACTGCTCCGCGGCCCGGTGCGTGGCGGCGCGGGCGACTCCGGCCGCGCGGGCCCGCTCGGTGATGGCCGCGGCCTGCTCCTGTGCGTCAGTGACCGCCGCCCGCGCTGCCGCCCGCGCCGTCGCCACGATGGCGTCGGCGTCCGCGACGGCGCGCCGGAGCAATTCCGTGCCGACCGGGCGCAGCGCCGCCTCGGTGTCCGCCTCGCCCCGGCGGGCGGCGGGCCCGGTGGACGGCGCTGTCGTGCAGGCGAGTTCACTCACGACGGCATCACCGCGGTCAGCAGGCGGGTGTCGGCGAGTTCGGCGGCGAGGAACCCGGACGCCCTCGCACTCATGAGCACGACCGCGACCTCGGAATCCAGGCTCGCCCATGCCTTTCGCGCCGCCTCGGCGTCCTCTGCCGCCAGCACCGTCGCCCCGGCCAGGCAATAGCCGGATACCTGACTCGCCTCACCGAGTACCACCACCGTGCCCATCTCAGGCCTTCCCGATCAGCAGGACCGCCACCACCAGGCCATAGATGGCGATGCCCTCGGCCAGACCGACGATCACCATGGCGCGGCCGAACAGTTCGGGCCGTTCACTGACGGCGGCCAGAGCGGCGGCACCGGTGTAGGCGACCGCGATGGCCGCGGCCAGCGACGAGGCGGCGACGGCGATAGCGGCCCCGAGCAGCGCGGCCCAGTTGCCGCCCGACCCGCCACCGCTGGCCGCGAGCGGATCGGCGGCCGCGGGCGCGGCCGAGAGCACGAAAAGGATCAAGGTCAGCATGATGAACCCTCCGGGTTCTCGATTCGGATTCGCCACGGCACGAAGGGCTTCCCCGCACCGGTGAACAAATGGGAGAACAGCTCGTAGAACTCGAGTCGCAGCGCCTGCACGCCCGCCACCAGCGCCTCCAGCGCGAAGGCAGCCGCGTTGCCGAGCACGAACACCACGACCGCCAGGACCGGACCGGCCCTCCCGGACCAGGCCGCCGCGACAGTGCCCGACCAGACCACCCAGCCCAGAGCCGCGTGCGTCATGCCGAACGCGGCCAGGCGGGCGAAGGACACCAGGTTCGAGCCCAAGCGCACCAGCAGGTCGAACACACCGATCCCGGCCGCGGCCGCGCCGACCGCACCGCCGCCGGATTCGGTGAAAGTCCCTGCCACCGAGAGGATCACGCCGACCACGGCCACCCCGATACCCGCGCCCGTGAGCACCGTCGAGCGGCCGAGCGCACCGGCCGTGACCAGCGCGAGCCCGAGAAACAGTGCCGCGCCCGCGATTCCGGTGGCGGAATAGAGCGCCAGGCGCAGACCACCCTCGCGCCAGCGATTCACCGCGCCCCCCGCATGCGCCAGCGCCAGCAGCGCCGCGCCCACCGCGACACCCGCGCCCAGCAGGGGCAGCGGCGCCTCCAGCGGGCTCAGCCACACCACCGGCAGAACGCCGGTGGGGCCGAAGAATTCTCCGTAGAGCAGACCGAACAGGGTCGCGGTCAATCCCGCACCGGCGACGAACGGCCACAGCGGCCGTGCCCGGACCACCCGCCGCACCCGCCCGCTGGCCAGCACCGCCGCGGCGGCCAGCAGCAGCAGCCCGTGCCCGGCGTCGCCGAACATCATGCCGAACATGACCACGTAGGCGATCCCGGCCGGAACGGTCGGGTCGAGATCGCGGTACGGCAGCACCCCGTACACGCCCACCAGGGGCGCGAATGCCTTGCGCAGCGGCCGCTGTACCGTCAGCAGCGTCGGCGGGTCGATGCCGGGCGGGGTCGGCAGCGGGACTACCCCGGCCCCGAGCGCCGTCAATCGTGTGGTGAGCCCGGCCAATTCGGGTTCCGGGCACCACCCGGCCAGTGCGGCCACTCCGCGCCGGCGCACCGCGTCAGCGTCTCGCGTATCCAGCTCGGCGGTATCGGCACCGGCTCCGGCCGGGGTGCCCGTGGCGGGATCGTCGAGTTGGACGACCCCGGCGGCCGAGATCTCGATCAGCATGGCGCGCACCGCATCCGAGGGCGCTATCAAAGCGACGCGGCGCATGCGGACGGGTCCGAGGTCATCCTGCAAGTTCATCGAAGTCCTCCCCGGCCGGCGTCTCGCCCGCCGCGACCTGCAGCGCGGCCCGCACCCGCCAGGCATCCGCGGCCAGCAGCGCCACGGTGCCCACCAACGTGGACGCGCCGAATCGACGCTCGCGCACCAGTTCTCGCCCGTCCTGCTCGAGTCGCCGCCACCAGCGGAACTCCGCGCGCCACAGGTCCTCGGGGTGTTCCACGCCATCGAGCGCCCAGCGCGCCGACGCGGGCAGGGTAGTCCGGAGGGCGGTCAGCTCACGGCTGGTCGCGGCGGCGGGCCCGAGCAGCCGCGTCAGCCGCCGTGCGGTCGGTTCGGGGAAGGGGCGGCCGTCCAGCAGGTGACGCCGGGCCGTCAGCAGCGCCAGCGCGCCCATCGCCCAGCGCTCGGCGTCGGGAACGGTGCTCGCCACGCGGGTCGCCCAGCCGACCGCCACACCGTCGGCGATATCGGAGACGTCGTCCGCGCCTGGGTCGCCCCAGGCGGTCCGGGCGAGCGCCGCGCGCAGTTCGTGCGGCGATCGCCGGTCACGCACCCGGCCCCACGCCGTGGTGAGCGCGCCGAGCTCGTAGGGCGGGCGCGGTGCGGCCCCGGCGAGTGTGGCGGCGAGTGCGGCGATATCGGCGACCTCGAAGGCCCCGGCCAGCAAGCGGATCACAGTGACCCCGGTGCGCGGCTGCCATCCGGCCAGGACCCGCAGCCGCCACACGGTTTCCGCGCCGATGGCGTGCTCGGTCTCGATCAGCGTGGCGCCGACCCGGACACGGCGGCCGTAGGAGCTCTCGGCCAGCCGTCGTTGCGCGGCCGGCAGCGACCCCGAGGCGGCGATTTCGTGCACGGCCGCGGCGTCGAGGCGTCGCACCAGCATCCCGGTCGCGCGCACATTGCCCGCCACCCAGAGCGCGTTCACGGCGCTGCCGTTCGATCGGGCGCGGACAGCGCATCCAGGTCGGCGCGGGCGCGGGCCACGACCCGCTGAACGTATTCGGGCAGACGCTCGTCCGCGCGCGTGCGCAGTGCCGCGACGGCCACCGTCGCGTCATCCGGCGCGTCGGCGGCGGCCCGCGCCAGCGCCGCGGCCATGGCCGCATCCGATACGGATTCGGCTGCGGCGCTTGCGGTTTCGACGATGGATCGGGCCTCGGCGAGACCGTCGGCGCGAATGCGCTCGGCCTGGCGCTCGGCCTCGGCCCGCAGCCGATCGGCCGCGTCCTGAACGGTATCGAGCCGACGCAGCAGCGGCGTGAGCTCCGCAGCCGCTTCGGCAGCCCGATCAGCGGGCACCCCGTGCGGTCCCGCCGCTCCGGGCGCGCCCGCCGGGCGGAATTTATCGAGGAAATCTCGCCACCGCAGCATGAATTCGATGGTCGCGTGCCGTGCGCCCGCTCCACAGGGGCACAGGTCGACACGCCGCGTGCCATAGGTCCCGACGCCTCCTACTCGACGCCGGTGCAACGGTGTCCGGCCGAGCGCGAAGAGGCCCCGCGGCGTTGTCGTGACACACGGCGCAGCCGGACGTCGCCCAGGTCCAGCCGCTCGAGCGCGTGCAGGGCATGACAGTACGGGTTGGGGATGTCGGGAAATCGCTGCCGGCCCGCCCGGCCAGCTGACCGGCTGCTGTGGGCAGCCTACTGTCGGTCATGGGATTCGGACTCTGCGCGGAACGCGGCGGCGTTGGCATTGAAGGTCCGGAAGACTCGGAGCAGATCGGGGTGGTCCACACCGAGTTTTTGCAACCAGGACGCGAGAGCGGCGGTGTTGGGTGCCTCCATCGGCCCGAAGCAGCCGTAGCATCCGCGTGTGTATGAAGGGCACAGCGCACCGCAGCCGGCGTGGGTCACGGGGCCCAGGCAGGGCGTGCCGTGCGCGACCATCACGCAGGTGATCCCAGCCCGCTTGCACTCGATGCACACGCTGTGTGCGCGGACGTTGGGCCTGCGGTCGTGCAGGAACGCTGCCATCACGTCGAGAAGTTGCCCTCGGTCGATGGGGCAGCCCTGCAGTTCGAAGTCGACGGGCACATGGTCGGCGATCGCGGTGGAGTTCGCCAGCGTGTCGATGTAGTCGGGGCGGGCGTAGACGATGCGGCGGAATTCCTCCACGTCGCGGAAGTTCCGTAGCGCCTGAATGCCTCCCGCGGTGGCGCACGCGCCGATCGTGACCAGATGCCGAGACGCCGCACGCACCTCGCGGATCCGCTGTGCGTCGGCCGGAGTGGTGATCGATCCCTCGACCAGCGAGAGGTCATAGGGACCCTCGACCATCCCTCGGGACGCTTCGGGAAAGTACGCGATCTGGAACGACTCGGCAATCTGCAAGAGTTCGTCCTCGCAGTCGAGCAGGGTGAGCTGGCAGCCATCGCAGGATGCGAACTTCCATACCGCCTGTGTCGGTCTGCGTGGCATCGGCCGTGTGTCGTCTGGACTGGTCATCACACCTCCCGTAAGCGCAGCCACTGGGCCAGTACCCGGTAGCAGAGCACTGGGCCGTCGCGGCATATCAGGAACGGGCCGAACTGGCAGTGCCCGCACAGGGCAACTGCGCACTGCATGTTGCGTTCCATCGACAGGAAGATCCGGTCAGCGGGCACGCCGGCTGACTCGAGCGTGCGGACGGTGAACCGCATCATGATTTCCGGACCGACCATGAACGCCGTCGCGGTTGCCGGTTGAAACCGCGTCGTGGCGATCAGGTCCGGCACGACACCGACCTCGCCGCGCCAGTCGCCTGCCGCCGCGTCCACAGTGACCCGCACGTCGATGTCGAACTGGCTGCGCCAGCGGTCCAATTCGTCGGTGAACAGCAGATCTGTCGGGGTGCGGGCACCGTAGAGCAGCGCGACCCGCTGGTAGCGGTCGCGGTGAGCGAGTATGTGATACATCGCCGAGCGCAGTGGAGGAAGCCCGATCCCGCCCGCAATGACCAGGACGTCTGCGCCCTCGGCCTCCTGCAGCGGCCAGCCGGTGCCATACGGCCCACGCAGACCGACGCGGTCGCCCGGTTGCAGGGCGCACAGCGCACGGGTGGCCATCCCGACGTCGCGGACGGTATGCAGTACCGGTCCGCACGCGGCGGGGTCGCCGCTGATGGAAATCGGTACCTCGCCAGTGCCGAATGCGCCGAGCATATTGAACTGGCCCGGCCGGAACACGAACGTGTGTCCCTGTGGCGGCTCGAGCTCGAGCGTGAAAGTGTCGGCCGATTCCCGCCGCGTGCCGGTCACCCGCCAGGACGCGGTTTCAGTCCAGGGATGGGACACCGGCGCTGTCCGATCAGCCAGCGGGTGCACTGGCGTTCCCGTACACATCCAGTAGCCGCAGTCGTGTCGCTTGCAGCCGTCGGACGGCCAGGCGAGCGAATACCTGCATCAGCTCGAAGCCCAGCCGCGGATCCGCAGTGCACTTACCGCGCAGGCAGGCACCGTCCAGCACGATGGCGCGCCCGGGCTCGACAGCCCGGCCGTCGAACTCCCACCATTGCGGCTCCATGAGCCATGAGAACCCGGCTACCTCACCAGGCCCCAAGGTCTCGATAATGCTCGGCCCTCGGCCGGGTGCGGCGATCTCCAGCGCCATCTTGCCTTCGCGGATCAGGAAACACTGGCCGGCGGGCGAGCCTTCACGGAACAGGAAGGTACCCTCACCGAACCGGATGTTCCGGGCACATCCGGCGAGCAGGGCCAGATATTCCGGTGCCAGACCCGCCAAAAACGGATGCTCGCGCAGCAGCGGTTCAAGCGTCACCGGTCTCTGCCTCCTGCACAGGTGGTCCGCCCACGACCGCCCCATCGTCCGCTCGGATCGCGGCGACCTCTTCGGTGATGTCGATGCCGACCGGGCACCAGGTGATGCAGCGCCCGCAGCCGATGCACCCCGAGGTGTCGAACTGGTCGATCCAGGTCGCGAGCTTGTGCGTCATCCATTGCCGGTAGCGGGAGCGGTTGGAGACCCGCACCGAGCCGCCGTGCAGGTAGGAGTGGTCCATGGTGAAACAGGAATCCCAGGACCGGTGCAGCTCCGCTCGAGTCCCGGTCAGATCGGTGACGTTCTCGACGCTGAAGCAGAAACACGTCGGGCACACCATGGTGCAGTTCCCGCACGCCAGACACCGTCCGGCCACCTCATCCCAGCGGGGATGCTCGAAATTCGCGTACAGCAACTCCTTGATCCCACCGGTGTCCATCTGTCGGCCCATGGACGCGGCGGTGCGATCGATGATCTGGCCAGCCGTCTCGGTATCCACGGCCTGCGCGGCCCGGCAGGTGACCTCGGCCATGACCTCGGCGCCGCGTCCGGTGCCGATTTCCACCAGGAACTCATGCTGGTCGTCGTCGAGGAGTTCCGTGAGCGCCAGGTCGAAACCGGACTCCGCCCGTGGGCCGGCCTGCATCGACACGCAGAAACATGTCCCGCCTGCCTGGCCGCAGTTCACCGCAACGATGAACGCACCCTCACGGCGATCGGCGTAGATCGGGTCGACATGTTGGCCGCCAAGGAATATCCGGTCCTGGATCCCGATCGCGTGCAGATCGCAGGACCGCACACCAATGAAAGCCAGCGGAGTTTCCGTCTCCGTGCCCGCGGCTGCGAATGACACGCCATCGTCGCTTCGGACCCGCGACAGCAGGCTGGACGGCGGGAACAGGTTACGTTTCCACGATTGCGGGCCGACGTTGTACCCGAACAGCGCGTCATCACCACGCCTGCGGAGGCGGTATGTCCCACCGTCCTGGTCATCGGTCCACCCCGCCGGCAGGTCGTCTGACGAAGAGATGTCGTCGTAGACGATGGCGCCGTCGCGGGCGGTCGGCCCAATGAGCCGGAAGCCTCGCCGGGTAATCGCCTCCAGCAGCATGTCGAAGTCACCGCGGGCCATCACCAGCTGGTCTCCCTCACCGGCGTAGGACTCCATCACCGCTTCCTCCTCCATTCCTGGCTGAGAGTTAGCTCGTATGCGAAATGTCATTGACCAGATCATGAAACGCGGCCGAAGAACTCGGCGACGGCGCCAACTGCGGGACTCGTAGACCCCTGCTCAACAGCCCAGACAGGACATCAGTCACCGATCGCGGGTTACCCACGGCGGCCTATTTCGCTGCCATTCACAACTATAACTCCAGGCAACGGCCATGCCCGTCCCGCAGCTGCCTCGGTTACTCCAGAGAAGAATCGAGCTTCCTCTGGGCCTGTTCGGCGGTCATCGTGTGGTCGGGCGCGCTCATCACACGGTTGAGGCGGCTGATCACCACCGCTGGCCCATCCGCGGTTCTATTGCGCGGCAGGCTGATTGGGACCAACCTCGGCCGACCTCCGGCCACGCCGCCCGGCCGACCAACCGGCTGCAGACACCCCCCGACAGTCCCGCGCGGGTGATCCTCGTGCAGACCCTTTCGAGATCGCCGACCAGCGTCTGCCCGCGGGGGTTCGCTGCAGGTGGTGGTGCCGTAAGCGAGGGAAGGCGGCCTGCTGGGGACTGTCCTCCGGGTCCATCGCGCCCCGGCGGAATCGGTCAGGATTCGACCCTCTGCTGCAAACCGGTCAGCGTGCCGCCTACCAGCCCTTTGATGACTCGGCTGCGGATGAAGCCGGGCAGCGGCAGATTGTGATGAATGGTCAGCTGATAGGTGACGGAGGTGGTGTCCGGAGTGATTTCGTCGAGCTGGTAGCGGCCTTCCTGACCGGTCTGCAGCCGCCCCTGCACCATGGACCAACTCATGCCGTCGTCACGATGACGGTATCTGAGGGTGTAGCTGTCGGTGCCGACCGGCGCGGATGCCGTGAACCGGGCGGTCACCGGCAGTCCGGTCCGCTCGTCCACCTCCAGCACCTCTGCTCGGCGGATCTCGGGGATCCATTCCGGCTGGCTGTTCAGATCGCGGATCGTCGCGAGCACGGTCGCCAGCGGGGCCTGGACCCGTACGGTCCTGGTGGCGCTATCGGTCGGCATGGTCACCGTCCCCGTAGTAGCCGAGTCGAAGCAGGGTGGTGATCTCACTGATCAGCGGCATCCGCGGATTGGTGCGATTGCTCAGGTCCTGGAATGCGGTCATCGCCAATTCCGGTAGGGCCGCGAGGAATTCGTCCTCGGGAATATCGATTTCCCGGAGTGTGCGCGGCATCTCGAGCCGGTCGAGCAGATCTTGCACACCCTGGAAGAGCCGGCGGCGGCTCTCTCCGGGTTCGCGCCCGCCGAAGACGATCCGCCCGAGTTCGGCGTACTTCTCGGGGGCGACATAGGCCGAGTAGCCGGGAGCGGGCATGAACTTCGTCGGCAGGCCGGCGTTGTAGCGCAGGGTGTGCGGCAGGAAGACGCCGTTCGCACGGCCGTGGGCGATGGCGAACCGGGCGCCGACAGTGTGGGCGAGCGCATGGTTGGTGCCGACGAAGGCATTGGAGAACGCCAGGCCGGCCAGCGTGGCGGCATTGGCCATATCGGTGCGGGCGGGCAGATCCCGGGGATCGTCGTAGGCTCGGGGAAGCGCCTCGAAGATCAGCCGCGCCGCCTGCACACAGAAGGCATCGGTATAGGGCGAGGCGAAGACCGAGGCCAGGGCCTCGAGGGCGTGGGTGAGGGCGTCGATACCGGTGTCGGCGGTCAGGGTCTGCGGCATGGAGACGGTGAGCAGCGGATCCACGATCGCCATATCGGGCACCAGGGAATAGTCGACCAATGTTTCCTTACGGTCTTCCAAGGTCAGCACCGCCGCGGGGGAGACCTCCGATCCGGTGCCCGCGGTGGTCGGAACCGCCACCAGCCGCACCGTGTGCGGATCCTGGGGGTAGTCGGCCATGCGCTTGCGCGGATCGAGGAACGGCAAAATGAGTTCGGACAGGTCCTTCTCGGGGTGCTCGTAGAACAGGCGGATCGCCTTGGCCGCGTCGATCACCGATCCGCCGCCCGCGGCGATGATCACGTCGGGCTGGTATGCCTCGAGCAACTCGACGCCGCGCCGGACGGTGGCCTCGCCCGGCTCCGGCTCGACCTCGCTGAAGATCTTGGTGTGCCGGGCGCGCAGTTTGCCGCGGAATTCGTCCACCACGCCGCGCTGTTCGCTCGGTGCGTCGGTGATGATGACGACGCTGTCGCAGTCGAGATCGCGCAGGTTCTCGAGCGCCCCTGCATTGAAGAACGTATTCGACGGGACCCGGAACCACTGGGGCGGGCTGCGCCGATGCGATACCGTCTTGATGTTGAGCAACTGTGTGTAGTTGACGTTCTCGGTGGTGCTCGAACCGCCCCAGGTGCCGCAGCCGAGGGAGAAGGTCGGGGTGAGGTTGTTGTAGATCCCGCCGAGGGCCCCGACCGCGGTGGGCGCGTTGACCAGGATCCGCCCGGTGCGCACGGCCAGGCTGTAGGCGTCAACGACAGCCTTGTCATTGGCGTAGATCGCGGAGGTGTGACCGAGGCCGCCGTGCTCGGTGACGAGGACCGCGGCATCTATGGCGTGCTGGACGTCGCGGGCGCGGACGAGCCCGAGAACCGGCATCAGCTTCTCGCGCACCAGCGGATGCGTGTCGAGCCGGTCGAGTTCGGCCGGCAGCGGCGCGAGGAGGATCTTGACCGACGGGTCCACGCCGAATCCGGCCCGGGCGGCCAGGTCGGGTGCCTGGCGGCCGAGAGCCTCGAGGTTGGCCGTGTCGCCGCAGCCGAACGCGAATTCCGCGAGGGCATCGGACTGCTCCTCGGTGAGCAGGTGCGCGCCCATCCGCTCGAATTCGGCGACGGTGGCGTCATAGATCGCGTCGTCGACGATGCAGGTCTGCTCGGCGGGGCAGATCACCGATGCGTCGAAAGTCTTCGAGATCAAAATATCGACGACGGCGGCCTTGATGTCGGCCGTGCGATGCAGGTAGATGGGCGCGTTGCCGGGACCGACACTCAGCGTGGGCTTTCCGGCCGCGTTGGCCAGGTCGACGACCTTGCGACCGCCAGTCACCCAGATGAAGTCGACCCCCGGATGCCTGAACAGATAGTGGGTCACCTCACGGGCGGCGTCGGGAATCACCTGCAACGCGCCTGCGGGTAAACCCACCGCCTCCCCCGCTCGCCGAAGGATCTCGACAGTGCGTTCGCACGACCGCACGGCGACGGGCGACGGCCGGAAGAGCATCGCGTTGCGCGTCTTGGCGGCCACGATCGCCTTGTACAGCACGGTGGACGTCGGATTGGTAACCGGGGTGATGGCCAACACCACTCCGATCGGATCGGCGATGCGGACGATGCTGCGCTCGACGTCCTCCTCGATGACGCCCACGGACTTCTTGTCGCGCAGATAGTCGTAGAGGAACTCGGTGGCGACGTAGTTCTTGACGACCTTGTCCTCGAACACGCCGAAACCGGTCTCCTCGATAGCCACCCGCGCCAGCTCGGCCGCCGCCCTGATCCCGGCGCGGGCCATCGCCTCGACGATCGCATCGACCTGCTGTTGATCGAGTTCGCGAAACGCCCTCGCCGCGGCACTCGCCGTGTCGACCATTGCGTCCACCTCGGCGAACCGGGCCGGGCCGCGATCGGCCGCACCGGTGTCGGCGGTGGCTGCGTCACCGCTGCGATCGACGGCCTGAGCTTCGGTACCGATCCGGATGTCGGTCATGAGATCTTCTTGAATCGGAGATTCTCGGTTTGAAGGCACTCATCGGTGACAGTACTCGCGCTATCCGGCGTTGACCGAGGTCTTTGTGCCCTGCCATAGGCCCTGTTCGGCCTTCGGCAGGACGAGCGCCGGACCTGCCGGGCCGGAACGGTTTTCGGGTTTGTCCCAGCCCGCTTTCGAAGTCACGTCCGCGGCAGAGCGCACATAGCCGCACATGTGCGATAGCTCGAGTGTCGAGCTGGGCGGATGTTCCGCTCAGCGGTGCCGACTCGGAAACGATTCAGGGTGGCCGGTTCTACCATGAAGACGAGGAGGCATGGGTTGGCTCTGGCAGCGGTGCGGGACTGCCCATGAGATCCACGGGGCTGAAATGTCAGGCTCATGGCCCGATCGTCACGTGGTGGTTGTCGGGTGGCTCGGAGGGGGTCGCGCGGCCGACAATAACCGAGTGGCACACGGTTCGACTGCACGGAGGTGTCCCATGGGTGTCATCGAGGCGCACGGGCTGACCAAGCGTTACGGGGAAACCCTGGCGCTGGACGGACTCGATCTCGACATCGCCGCCGGTGAGGTGTTCGGGTTCCTCGGTCCCAACGGTGCGGGCAAGACCACCACCATCCGGCTGCTGCTGGGCCTGCACCGTCCCAGCGCCGGAGACGTTCGCATCTCGGGGCGCGACGCCTGGGCCGATCCGGTCGCCGTACACCGGTGTTGCGCGTACATC
The DNA here is from genome assembly GCF_044766925.1 of Nocardia sp. NPDC101769. Taxonomy (NCBI): domain Bacteria; kingdom Bacillati; phylum Actinomycetota; class Actinomycetes; order Mycobacteriales; family Nocardiaceae; genus Nocardia; species Nocardia sp. NPDC101769. The sequence goes on from NZ_JBIWMX010000034.1 coordinate 107,663, forward strand.
GCTTCCGAACCCACCCTGTGGCCGGGGCTCACCGGTGCGGAGACCCTGGAGTACCTGGCCAATCTGCGTGGCGGCTGCGATGTGGCATACCGGGATCGGCTGGTGCGCCGGTTCGACTTCGACAGCAGCAAGAAGATTCGCGCACTGTCGAAGGGGAACCGGCAGAAGGTGCAACTGGTCGCGGCGTTCGCGACCCGAGCGGCCGTGCTGATCATGGATGAGCCGACCGCCGGACTGGATCCGTTGATGGAAGCTGCTTTTCGCGATACCGTCGCCGAGGCCCGCGAGCGCGGGCAGACGGTCTTCCTGTCCTCGCACGTGCTCAGTGAGGTGGAGGCGCTGTGCGATCGGGTCGGAATCCTGCGCTCGGGAAAGCTCATCGACGAAGGCACCCTCGAACAGCTGCGGCACCTGTCCGCGCGCACGGTCGAGGTGAACTTTACCGGGCAGGTCGACCTGGCCCCGCTGCGGCAGCTGAACGGAGTCGAGGTCGCCGACGCCACCGATCACCATTTGGCCTTGCAGGTGCGCGGCGACATGGGACCACTGCTGTCAGTGCTGAACGGTATGCCCGTCACCACCCTCGACAGCCGCGAGCCCAGCCTCGAGGAGATCTTCCTCGTCCACTACAACGACGGATCACCGCGATGAACAGCGGCGAGGCCCGCACCTTCTGGACGATGACGCGTTTCCGGCTGCGCGCCAACAAGATGTCACTGCTGTCGATGGCGGTGCTGATGGGTGTCTTCACGACTGTGCAGTTGCAGGCCTACCATTCGGTGTTCCCGAACGAGGCCACCCGCGCGGCCGCGCTCACACCGCTGGTGAACAACGGTGCGCTACGCGCTCTCTACGGCTATCCATACGACATTGCCGACCCGACCGGCTGGGTCTCGTGGCGGTCGATGACCAGCGTCGGGATCATCATGGCGGTGTGGGCGGTGATCATCACGACCGGCGCGCTGCGCGGTGAAGAAGACGCGGGTCGAGGCGAATTGGCGCTGGCCGCACCGCAACCCCGGCACCGCTGGTATGCCGCCGCCTTGACCGCGACGACCCTGGAAACTCTCGCTATCGGCGCGGTCACGATGGTGTCGCTGGTCGCCGTCGGCGTCCCTCAGCATCTGCTCGCTGTCACCAACAGCCTGGAACTGGGCGTGCAGTTGATGCTGCCCGCATTGCTGTTCGCCGCGGTCGCCGCGGTGACCAGTCAACTGGTGAACACGGTGCGGGCGGCGCGACTGTTCGCGACTGGAATCCTGGTGGCCGCGTTCATTATTCGGGTGCCAGCCGACACCGGCAATGGAATCGGTTGGCTGCGCTGGGTGACGCCACTGGGCTGGATCGAGGAACTCAAACCGCCCGCGGCACCCAGCCTGCCCGCATTGGCTCTGTCACTGGGTGTGACCGTCGTGTTGATCCTGGCCGCACTGCCGATGCTGGCAGCCCGCGACGTGGGCCTCGGCCTGTTGCCCGCCCGTGACAGCCGCCCGCCGCGGCGCATCCTGCTGGGCGCATCCTGGCAGGCGGCACTGCGTGACGAAGCGCCGCAACTGGGCATCTGGGCGCTGGCGCTGG